>JBAQJG010000001.1:0-3583 GCA_049300145.1 Chthoniobacterales bacterium
ATCGTGAGCAAGGAGGCGACGCAGAAAGGGAGCTATGTTGGCCCTGACAAATTGACGTTTGATTTTTCAAGCGCGCCGCTTACGCAGCAGCAAAAACGCGAAGTGGGAAAATTGGTAAATGAGAGAATTGCCGAGAACGCGCGGGTCTTTACAAAGATAGTTGCGTATCACGAAGCGAAGAAACGCTCTGATATTCAGCAGTTTTTCGGGGAGAAATACGGTGAAGAAGTCCGTGTCGTTCAAGTTGGCGGCACTGCTGACTCGAAAGGCGAGGCTCAGTTGAACGGTTACTCGATGGAGTTGTGCGGCGGAACGCACGTAAAATCGACGTCGGAGATTGGCGCGTTTCGGATCGTAAAAGAGGAGGCGATCGCTGCTGGTACTCGGCGCATCGAGGCGATCGCGGGCGATGCAGCGCGCGTGTGGGCGGAAGCGGAAGCTGCGCGTCAGGAGGAAAAGTTTGAGATGTTAAGCCGGAAGAAGCCTGACGTCGCGGAGTTACCGGTTTTTGTCACGAACGCCGAGACTTCTGAGATGTTGAAGCAGATTGATGCTCGCGCGGCGCATCTCGAAAAAGTCGACGCCGACGTTCGAGAATGGGAAAAGAAGAGCGCCAAGAGCGCCGAGGCGGAGTTGAGAAGTCGCGCGGTGGAAATTGCCAAACAACTCGCTGCATCCCATGGCCAGGAAAAGTTCTGCGTGTCGGAGCTGCCGGAGGCAGACGGGGCCTTGCTTCAAGCGGTCGTGGACGCGCTCAAACCAAAATTCAATGGTCCCATTTTCCTTGCTGGTGCCAGGGATGGATCGGTGTCGTTAATTGCAGCGGTGCCGAAAGAGCAGACCTCGTCGTTTCGCGCGGACAAATTGATCCAGCAGATCGCACCAATCGTCGGCGGCAAAGGCGGTGGTCGCCCGGAAAGCGCGCGTGGCGCGGGCAAAGATGTCTCCAAGATCAGCCAGGCTCTGGACGAAGCGCGAAAAATATTCGGCAGTCATGGATCTTGAGATAGAAGGAAAGATCGCGCTTGTGACCGGTTCCACCGCGGGCATCGGTTTCGCGATCGCCAAACGGCTCGCGTGCGAAGGGGCTGAAGTGATTGTGAACGGCCGCACGGATGAGCGCGTACGTGACGCGATTGAGAAAATCGAAAAAGAAGCTCCAAAGGCCAAGCTACGCGGCATTGCGGCGGATCTGGGAAGTGCCGGCGGCTGCCAAGAAGTTGTGAAACAAGCACCGCGTGTCGATATCCTCGTCAACAATGTCGGCATTTTCGAGCCGAAGGCGTTTGAAAAGATCACCGACGCAGATTGGGAAAGATTTTTCGGTGTCAATGTGATGTCGGGCGTGCGATTGAGCCGCGCTTACCTGCCACAAATGAAAGAGCGAAACTGGGGCCGGATCGTTTTCATTTCGAGCGAATCAGCACTGCAGATTCCTGTCGAGATGATCCACTACGGAATGACTAAAACCGCGCAGCTCGCGATCGCGCGCGGACTCGCTGAGACCTGCCAGAGCACAAATGTGACCGTGAATTCGGTGTTGCCTGGGCCAACTGCATCTGAAGGCGTGACCGACTTTGTTTCCAACCTCGCCGCCGAGAATAAAATCAGCGCGAAAGAATTCGAGAAGGAGTTCTTCAAGAATGCGCGGCCGACGTCGATCCTGCAGCGATTCATCGAGCCCGACGAGATCGCCAATGTCGTCGCCTTCGTTTGCAGTCCGCTCGCTTCGGCGATCAACGGCGCGGCGGTGCGAGCGGATGGCGGCGTCGTGCGATCGATTGGCTAGCGGCACTCGCCACTCACGGTGCGCTGACGGTCGGGAAACGCGCATTTTTGATCAGGCGTTTCAAATTCTTTCCGTCCATCGACATCCGATAAAGCGAGGCCGATTTCTCGCCGGTGGCCTGGCTCAAGAACAGAACGTTGTCGTTGTCGATCCAACAACCGTCCCAGCCAAAGAGTGTTTTCGGCGTTATGCGGACCGCTTTTTGCGTCGCGATCTCGACAGTCCAGAGCGCGGGAGGCGGTCCGTCCCAATCTTTGCGGTCGTGTTCTTCGCCCATATCGATCGAAAGCAGCAAAAGTTTTCCATCGGGCGAGACCGTGATGCGTCCGTCCCCACTCATACCGCCATTTGGAATGGCTTTCTCGATCTCCCACTGCGCGAGCACGCGCTCGTCGAGACTGATTTGATAAATGTTCGTCATGTCCTGGCAAAAAATCGATCCCTCGTCGCGAGCCCAGGACGGGGAATAAACCGTGGCTTCGTTTTGCGCCCCTTTTTTTAAGACGCGAAAATCCGTTCCATCCGGAGCAATCGTCGCCAGGTTCCAAACTTCGTTTTGTCGCAAAGTAAAGACGATCCGTTTGCCGTCCGGGGACCACTGCGGGTAATATACGTTGTCGCTCGGCACATCTTTGAAGACAGTTATTTTGCCGGTCGCGATTTCTGCGACCGCGATGTGACGCACATAGGTTGTGCCGGATTTTTCCACGGTTGTTAACGCTATCCGTGTTCCGTCGGGCGAGATCGCAGGGAAGATTCCACCGGCAATTTTCTTCTCGCCGGTGCCATCGAGATTCGCGATCCAAACAGCATCGTTGCGCTCGAAAGCGATCAGTTGCGCGGCCGATGCGCCCGAGGCGAATGAGGTGAAAAGAAAAACGAAGCCGAGGATTTTTTTCATGGCAGTACGAGTGTGACGAAGAACGTGGCGGCAAGGGCGACGGAAAGAACCAGGAGATAAACAAAGCCGCCGGCGAAAAATTTAAAGATGCTGAAAAGCCAGCCCTGCCGATAAACGCGACGAATCGACAGCAAGATTTGGACGGCAAAGGCGAGCCAGAGAATTGCGATCCAGCCCGTCGTGCTTGGGGCCAAACGCTTCAGGCCAATCGTCAACAAAACAATTAGCATGATCGCAACGTAAGCGAAGGTGTGAATATGCAGCGCATAGACGAGGTGATCGATGTAAAGAATGTGGCGACGGATGTATAGAATTTTGAGTACCAACGCGAAGAGCGGGATGCAGCAGAGCATCATGTAAGGCAGGTTGTTAAAGAGAGTCGCGAGAAATAACTGTAGCTTCGTGCCGTGCTCTCCGATCTTTTCTTTGGCTCGGGCCTCTATCCATTTCTCGAAAGGAGTTGACGGCTTCTCAGGACCCATTTGCAGGAGGGGACCGAAATCGCCTTGGTCCGAAGCGCCAGGCTCCTCCGGCTTAGGTGAAGCTTTGTCATCGGCTTGCGCGGCTGGCGAAGGAGAAGGGCTCAGATTTAGGGCCCGTTCGATCTTGCTACGCGCTTCCGGCCGAATATTTTCGTTCTTCAATTCCGCTTCGAGTTGGGCCCGGTCTTTAGACGAAAGATTGCCTCTCTGAAGATGAATGGATTTTGCCGAGTAATTCGCGGCAAAGAAAAAAAGGATGCTTGCGAGCAGAGAGAGCCGAAGGGGATGCACATAGCGCACACGTTTGCCGGCGAGGAAGTCGTTCGTTAGCCGCCACGGCTTCACAATGAGCAACGCGAGCGTGGCGAAAAATTTTGAATCCCAATTAAGAAAAGAATCTAGAACATCGAC
>JBAQJG010000002.1:0-3031 GCA_049300145.1 Chthoniobacterales bacterium
AGCTCATCCTGGTCGATGCAGCGCGCATTGTTTTGTCGCAACGCCCAGATGCCCGTTTCGTCATTGTGGGCCAGGGGACCGGCTACCTCAAGCTCGGCGAGAAAGTCAGAAACGCGATCAACCACGCAGGATTGGCGGACAAAGTCTTCATGATCGGATATCGCTGGGACACACCCGATATTTTCGCCGCTTGCGACATGGTGGCGATCGCTTCGCTGCGCACTGAAGCATCTCCAATCGTTCTTCGGGAAGCCTTTGCCAGCGGCCGCCCTGTTGTAGCGACGAAAGTGGGCGACATTCCCGAAATTATCGAGCCCCGGCAAAATGGATTGCTCGTCGAGCCGGGGGACAGCAAGGCGCTCGCCGCTGCCATTCTCGAATTTCTTTCCGATCAGAAACTGGCCGCGTACTGTGCGGCGAACGGTCTGCACTACGCCAGCGAGCATTTTTCTTTCGACCGCATGATGCAAATGAAGCTTCAGGTCGACGCTTCGCTGAGCCGAACGCCGAAAGGGAGGCCGATTCCCTCATCCAGCGCTCCGAACCCGCAACTCGCTTCCGCCAGCACCGCGCAGCCCATGTCACGCGATTGACGAGGAGTTAATCGCGTCAATCAATTGCCGGAAGCGGCCGAAGCTGCGGCGGTGCGGTGTGAGAACCAGCCGCGGCAGATCCCAAATCTCGGGCTCGTTTTTTTCCTGACGCATCGCAGTGCCCTGCAGGATCTGGCCCTCCTGCACGAGATCCGTGAATTCTCTGTTAAGATCGGCCATTGCGCTGTTCGATAAGCGCTGACAGATGCGGATGACAAGCTGTTCGCCCACCCAGCGCGCGGAGTGATAAACTTTGTAGAACTGCAAGATTTCCGCGGTCGCTTCTTTGACGCTGTGGACGATTTTGAATAAACAAAAATCTTCCGGTGAAATGAAGTCGAGCTTGAACAGGTGCTGGGTGACAAATTCCATCCACGTTTCCCAATAAGTTCCCTCTGGTCTGTCGAGCAAGACAACTGGAATCACGCGCGCTTTTCCGGTCTGCATGAGCGTGAGCACTTCGAACGTTTCATCCAATGTGCCGAAGCCGCCTGGAAAAAGCGCGAAAGCGTGCGTTTCTTTCACGAAATTCAATTTGCGGGTGAAAAAGTAATTGAAATTAATCAGCTTCGGATCGCCCTCGATAATCTCGTTCGCCCGCTGCTCGAATGGGAGACGGATGTTGAGCCCGAAGCTGTGTTCGCGGCCGGCGCCACGCTGCGCCGCACACATGATGCCTTCGCCGCCGCCGGTGATGACCATGTAATTGAGCGCGACCATCTCGCGCGCGAAATCTTCCGCCACTTGGAATTCGGGTGCGCCGGGCAAAATGCGGGCCGAACCAAAAACGACAACCTTCCGGAAATGGTGAAAGGGCGCGAAGACCTTGGCCGCGTAGCGCATTTCTTTTACGGAGCGGTTGATCAGCTTGAGATCCGCCACCGACATTCGATCGCGCGCCATTTTCAGCGCCGTCACGATCATTTCCTCGATCAACTCCGGGGACTTTGCCCCGCCCCAATCGCGCACCAATTGTCGCACGCGTTCATCAAACGGCGGATCGACAGTCCATTGCCCCGAAAGCTTTCGGGGTTGATCGTGAATTGCGCCTCCGGTGAAATCTTCCACGGCGAACTGTAGAGGCAGCCGTGCCGGCTGCAAACCATCATCGGTCGAGGCAGCCGTGTCGGCTGCGATTCTAATTGCCCATGTGGCCGACGCGGCAAGGTGGATCGTCCCCGAACGCTTTCGGAACCGATGCCAAACAAATGCGGCTTCGCCGCCTACTTTTTAACACCGAGCAAGGGACTGCTCGATCCACCCGCTTTTGCGGCAGCGCGAGGGCGACGGTTACAGCGAGATCAAATCCGCGAGAATCTCGTGCATATAACAAATCGGCAGCGAATAATGACCTGCTCCATCGACATAACGCGCTTCACAATTGGGCAATCGCTTCGCTACTTCTTCCGCCGCGCGAAACGAAAAAGCCCGGTCTTCCTTTCCATGCCACAGACGAACCGGCACATCAACCTCTTCCAACGCAAAACCCCATGGCTGCGCGTAAATTTGCGCGTCGGCCATCACCCCCTCGACCGATCCATGCCATGCGCGCCGTTGACTTTCAAAGCAGGCTTCAAACGCAGCGGCATCGCGCAAAGCCGCTGCGTCACACGGTTGCAGAAGTTTCAGGAGCACTTGCCGGTAGCGGATTGGCATACGAAAGGTCGCAAACGGCCGCGCTAGATAAAACAACACTCGCAGGAGCCTCGGACGCGTTCGATAAAGCGCGAGCATCCACCGGTAAAGTTTGAGCAATCCACTGTGGTCACTAAGATCGACAATCGGCGCCGCGCCGCTCACAATTGCAATCGCGCGCAGACGCTGCGGCATTTCCCACGCCGTCACATACGCGTAGGGCGCGCCACCGGAAATTGCCAGCATCCAAAAGTCACCAATGCCAAGATTATCGACCAACTTCTTGAGGATCGGTGGCCAATCAACCAATTTCCGGTTGGCTTGAAAAGTCGAACCGCTGATCCCGGGCCGGTCTGGAGAAATGATGCGAACACCAAGATCGCGCGCGGCCGCGTCAGTTAATTCAGCCATCGTACGCGAGCTCGGCCAGCCGTGGCAAAAGAAAACGGGCACGCCCTCTGGATCGCCATATTCGTCGTAAGCGATGTGGCCACCACTTTGCAACCGCAACACTCGTTCCCGAATCTTCATTTCAAGACAGGCTCACCCTTTGCATCAAATACTGACAAAAGGCTTTTGGCATCGACATGATCCACGTTAAGCTTCTCACGAGACCATTTCGCAGACGTCCTGCGTATTCCAATTATATGAACGATTACCTACGAGAAGGATCGGGGAAAATATCGGTGCACGGTAATGGAGTGGGTGTGCCTTCTCCGGAGGCGGTGGAAAAACGCGCCCGTGAGATCGCGATGATCGACGAGCGCGATCCGAACGAATTCACGGATGCTGATTGGAATCAA
>JBAQJG010000003.1:0-11510 GCA_049300145.1 Chthoniobacterales bacterium
CGCACTAGAAGAGATGGCGAAACTCAATGGCGTCCTGTCCCGCGTTGAGATTCACGGTAAGTGTAAACCGGAGGACCTGGCCCAACTCCTCGCAGCTTCTGATCGTGCACTAATTCTCTGCGACGTGGAAGGGGATGAAGAAATTTTGTTGGATCCGGAAGCTATTCCATCACTGGCACAGGCGCGTTTACTTGTGGAGATGCACGAATTCATTTCCCTTGGGATCAGTGAACGGGTGACGAAACGCTTTGCTGCTACTCACACCGTCCGACGTATCTGGCAAGAAGATCGACATCGTTCTGATTTCCCTTTCGCTACCCTGGCGACAAGATTGTTGCCGCGATCTTACCTTGATTGGTCGGTTAACGAATGGCGCCCCGAGCGAATGTCCTGGCTTTGGATGGAGCCGCGATTGCCTAATGCCACAACCCATTAGGATTTTTTTCTCGTGCAGCGGGGTCGGCATTATCGATCGCGGAATCGAAACATTTTTTCGAGAAGCGTTCGATGGATTACGTGGAACCGAGGGACTCGACATCACGCTCTACAAAGGTGCCGGCGCAGAAACGGACCACGAGCAGGTGCTTTGGAATGTGCCGCGAACCGGGCGCATCGCGCGACTGCTAGGCGCGTGCATTCGCCGAAACAGTTACGTAGCGGAACAACTTTCGACTTTCCCATCAATGGTTCGAGCTATTCGGAAGCACCGGCCTGACGTCATATTCTATAGCGACTCGAACCTTGGTTTTGAGCTCTTTCGCTGGCGGAACCAGATCGCTGTGCCGTTTCGATTGCTGTTTTCCAATGGTGGCCCGTGCAATCCGCCGTTTCCGCGCACTGACTATGTCCATCAAGTTGCCCCATTCCATCTCGAGCAGGCTCTCGCGGCGGGCGTCTCACCAAAACTTCAGCACATCGTTCCGTACGGAATCTCCGTGCCGGCTGGCGCGCCGGACGTGAGTGAGCTAGCAAAGCGCACGGTTAGAGAACGTCTCCGCTTACCGCTGGATCGCCGAATTGTTTTGTCGGTCGGGTGGATCGCGGCGGAGCAGAAAAGAATGGATTACGTGGTAAATGAAGTCGCGCGTTTGCCAACGCCGAGGCCTTATCTCGTTCTTCTTGGCTCGATCGATAAAGAGAGCGGCATGGTTCTCGATCTGGCACGCGCCAAGCTAGGTACAGAGGATTTCACCGCGCGATCAATGCCACACCAACAAGTTCCGGATTATTATCGGGCTGCCGACATTTTCGTGCTTGGCTCGTTACAAGAAGGATTTGGCCGGGTATTTCTTGAGGCCCTCGTTCACGGATTGCCGGCCATCGCTCATGATCATCCGGTGATGCGCTTCGTTCTCGGCAGCCATGGGACCCTGGCCGATTTGTCGAAGGCCGGCGCTCTAGCCGACCAGCTGAGTTTTGCGCTGCCGACCCCGAATACACCGGAAGTCGCGGCCGAGCGACGAGAAAGTGTTCGGCGACGGTTTAGCTGGCCAGTGCTGGCGCCGCAGTATCGAGAGATGTTCATCGATTGCGCGCGTCGTGTCCAACCGAGTTTGAAATGACACGATATTCACTTAGGTCCGCTTTGAGCTAGGCCGGTTGGAGGAAGGATGTTTCTTTACTTCATCCCTTTCGTTGTTGCCTGTGTGGTGCTGTTTGCCGCTAGCGTGGTACGACCACGATTAATTTACGAATTCCCGTACTTCATGGCGGGAACATTTATCGCGTTCGTTCTTCCTCAGGCATACGCACTCTACAGAAATGAGTGGGGCGGCCTATACCTGGAGAGCACGCTCCTCATGTGCTGCCTTTGCCTGGCCGCTTGCTGGTGGGGCTATCTGCCCCGCGCACATGCAGGCTTTTTGCAGAAACTGAATGTTCCTGTAAGCACGTCGCGCTTCCTCCACGGCGGAATCGTGCTTGTGCTCGTTGGCTACTATTTTACTTACAAGTTCGGAACGCTTCCCGAAGACGATATCACCAGTTCGCTAACCGGCATCGGAACGATTTATCTCTTCTTCGGTGGTTTGGCGTATCCCGGTTTTGCGATCTGTTTTTACTGTGCGCTAAAGACGCGGAGCGTCTTTGCCTGGGCAATGTCGGCCGTCGCGGCATGGATTCCTCTCCAAGCTGCGATCTTTTACGGCCGACGTGAACCTACCGCGCTTTTTCTCATCTCGCTCGGAATGAGTCTTTTCTTCTTGAGAGGAAAACAGGCGCCGCGCTTCGTCGTAATCGGTGCGGTGCTCGGAGCGATGTTCATCATCCCGGCGGTGGGTGAATACCGAAAAACGGCGGCCCAGGATCCGATCGAGGCGTGGAAGCAACTGGATCTGGTGCAAGAGTTCAACGATTACTTCGACGCCGATGCCGTGAGCGAAGTGAAAAATGCGACGCTCTTAATTGCAGCTACCCGTGAGTCAGGCGTTTACCAATGGGGAGCGGGTTATTGGAATCGCCTCGTGTTTCGCTTCGTTCCCGCGCAATTTCTCGGAGAGAGCTTTAAGAACTCGCTTATGATTGGGGGTGAGCAGCGGGACCTCGGTGATTTCGTCGAAGATGAGCTGGGCTATCGGATGCCGCCAGGCTCGACTGTCACCGGGCTCGGTGATTCGTTCAACCAATTCGATTATTTCGGCTGCCTCTTCTTTGCGGCAATGGCGTACTTGTTCAAGAACTTATGGACAGCAGCTAAACAACCTACCGGTACAGTCGCGCAGATACTCTATATCCAGACCACAACCTCTGCGATGCGTGCGTTGACGCACCAGACAATAGATTTTCTACCTGGACTTATTTACAGCGCCCTGTTCATCGCGCTGGTAGCACTCTATGCCCGCGAACGACCGGTTACGATTGGCAAACCAGTCATTCTAAAAGTGGCGATCGGAGCACCCGGATGATCACGCCGCCGTGAATCCGGACAAGCCGCGCGTTGCTGTGATTTTTCATCGGCTAGGGCCGTACCATGTCGCCCGCCTGCGCGCTGCGGCGCGTTCATTCGAAGTTATCGCGATCGAGCAATCCGCTGAGACCACCGAGTATGGGTGGCAGAAAGTCGCAACGCCAGAAAGCGTCACCCGCATCACGCTTTCAGCAAACGATTGGGCGCATCGACGTGATGCGGAATCGATTGACCAGATAACCAAGGCACTCAATTCAATCACTCCACTCCGCGCCGTTGCCATTCCGGGCTGGAGCAACCCGACAGCGCTGGCAGCGCTGCGTTGGTGCGTTGCGCAGAACATGCCGTGCGTCGTGATGACTGAGTCAGGCGCGACCGATAAAAGCCGCTCTCGTTCGAGCGAGTGGATAAAAACCCAGGTCCTGACGCTTTGCTCGGCTGCACTGGCGGGAGGTTCACGGCATCGTGACTACTTGCTGGAACTGGGCATTAAACGAGACCGCATTTTTCTGGGTTACGATGCGGTGGACAACGACCATTTTGAATGCGGAGCCCAGGCCGCAAGAACGAACGCAGATGGAGTTCGCGCGCGTTTGTCGCTTCCGGAAAAGTATTTCCTGGCCTCTGCTCGTTTTTTGCCAAAGAAAAATCTGGTCACTCTTTTGCGCGCCTATGCAGATTATGTTCGGCGGTCGCCCTCGCTCGGTTGGGATTTAGTCTTGCTCGGCGACGGTCCGCTGCGATCGCAGCTCGTAGCTGAATGTGAGAGCCTGCGGATTATCAGAAAGGTGCATTTGCCGGGATTCGTGCAGTATGACGAACTACCCATGTATTATGCGCTCGCGGGCGCGTTTGTGCATGCAAGTATCAGCGAGCCCTGGGGATTGGTTGTGAACGAAGCAATGGCGTCGGGTTTGCCGCTCATCGTCTCAAGGAAATGCGGCTGTGTTCCGGAACTTCTCGAAGAAGCCAGAAATGGATTCTCGTTTTCACCAGAGGACGTCGATGAATTAGCGACCTTACTTTTACGAATGGCTACTTTCTCGGATGCGGAACGTGAGCTAATGGCGAGAAGGTCCGGGAAAATCATTGGCTTCTGGTCAGTCGAGCGCTTTGCCAATGGGTTGCGCGATGCGGTCACTGCCGCGGAATGCGCTCCGAGGAAAAGTAAACTGGCTGCAGCAAGGTTTCTCCTATCCGGGCTAATTCTCGCTCGCACAGCTATGCCAAGCTGGTTCAAACCGGCTTCATCGCGCAACGTATGACGCGACACGGGGACCAGTTAAAGGTTCTTATCGTTATTCCGGCATTGAGCCCGATTTACGGAGGGCCGTCAGCCTGTGCGATAGACCTGGCCGACGCACTTGGCCGAAGGGGACTAAAAGTTGATCTCGTCACGACCAATGCCGCGGGGCCACATAATTTGCGGGTCAAATTTGACCAGTGGCTCGACCAACGGACTTATCGCTTACGATACTTTCGCCGCTGGGGCCATTTCGAAGTAAAATTCACTCCTGCGCTGATGATGTGGCTTCTCCGGCACGTCACTGACTATGACATCGTCCACGGAATGTCGGTGTTTAACTTCCCGGCCCACATCTATTGCGAAGCCTGCCGCTGGCGCGATGTCCCGCACATTATCCATCCGCAAGGAATGTTGGAGCCCTGGGCCATGGCAAATAAAAGCTCGAAGAAGAGAGTTTACTTTCGCTGGTTTAAAAAGCCACAACTGCAACGCGCAAACGTGATTCACTGCCTAACAAGACATGAGGCGGAATCGATCGCTGCATTGGGCGTGACAACACGTAAAGTGATTGTGCCCAACGGCATCAATCCGGAATCCGTGATCAAGGGCGATTCCGATGCATTCTTACTGCGCTATCCAGAGCTGGCGAATCAAACCCGCTTACTCTTCCTCCATCGCGTAGATCCGAAGAAGGGCTTGGATATACTGGCCACGAGCTTTGCGCGGCTACACAATCGATTTCCCAATATTCATTTGATAATTGCCGGACCCGATCCCGCTGGATATTGGTCAACCGCCGCGCGCTTTTTTGAATCGAAAGGATGCGCTGCGGCCGTGACTTACACGGGAATGCTAACCGGGCAGGACAAAGCTGATGCTCTCGCTGCTGCCGACATCTTTGTCGCGCCCTCTTATTCTGAGGGATTTAGTATGTCGGTGCTTGAAGCGATGGCAGCAGGCTTGCCTTCGGTTATCACGACTGGTTGCAATTTCCCGGAGGCTGCGGCGGCGAACGTGGCGCTGGAAGTTCCGATCGATGCAACCGCTTTTGCCGACGCGCTGGCCACCCTGATTGAGAATTTGCCGGCTGCTCGCGAGATGGGACAACGCGCGCGCAAATTTATCCTTCAAAACTATACGTGGGACGAGGCGGCCAGAAAAACTCACCAGGTGTACACGGCAATATTAAATTACCAGCCAATGCCATACCAGTTCGACATGCGTATGACTGAGACTCGTGGATTGGAACGGCGCGAAGTATGGTCGAGCTCACAACACTGATCCTCACGCTCAACGAACGTGAGAACATCGGACGGACGATCCTGCGTTATCATGGGCCAAACAGATCGTCATCATTGATAGCTTTAGCACAGACGAGACAACCGAAATCGCCAAAGCACTGCACCCGAACATAACAGTCATGCAACGGCGGTGATAGCATGCGACGCAGTGGAACTTCGGTCTGGCACAAATCAGGACTCGGTGGGTTCTCACGCTCGACGCGGACTACGAACTCTCCCGCGAGTTAAGCAGTGAGATCGCCGAACTCAAACCATCTGATGAAGTATCGGCCTTCGAGGCGCGAATCCAAATCCGAATCTTTGGTGGCAATCTGCGCGCTTCTGTATATCCGCCACGGCCGATTTTGTTTCGAACGGAACGCTGTACCTACTACGATGATGGCCATACTCAGAAACTGGCGATCGCAGGTTTAACGGGACATCTCTCAGGCGTCGTTTATCACGATGATCGCAAGTCGTTGAGTGGTTGGCCGGGCACAGGATCGCCATGCAACCATCGAGGCGCGCTATCTTCTGGCCACGCCGGTTGCTCAATTGAATTTTCTAGACCGATTGCGGCGAAAGTGGTCTTGGCTGCGCCGCTGATGTTTTTTTATCTGCTTTTTGCACGGGGGCTGCTCCTAGATGGTTGGCCGGGATGGTTTTATGTGTGCCAACGCACCATCGATCCGGCTACTGATTGAGCGAGAGAAACTAGAAGGTAAAAATTAGAAATTAGAGGTCAGAGACCGAGACCGTTCAATCGGCTACAGACAAATGAAGAGAATGACTCTAACGTCGCAGCCTCACGATAAGTTACGAGCGGGTGAATTCATGCCTGTTCAGCAGCCGCCAAAGGAAGCGCGACCAAAGTTACTGGCTGACGGTCTGGTCGAGCCGCAGATGTGGCCGGAACCGGCGGCGCCAGTGGAAAAACGCCAGGTCTTCCCGAAAATTCGCAGTCACGATTGGAGCACGGCGTTGCTTTTCATTACGTGCGACATCGTTTGCTGGGTCGTGCTCTACGGGTTCGTAGGTTATGCGCGACGCGATGCGTTCTTTGTCAGTCCTTTCGAGTTCATGATGGTGGATCTTGTCGCGCTCGGGGTGTTGCTTCAGGCGCTTTACATTATCGGTGGTTACAACCGAAACACTGAAACTCGCGCTCTCACCTACACCGCGGAACATACTCTCGCCATTGCCGGCGCGGCGGCGGTGGGTTCACTCTTGATTTATTCGGCAGCGACGTTCGACGCGGGAATGAAGCCGAGCCGCGGAGTGCTCTTGCTCAGCTTCGTCGTGTTTCTTCCACTGTCGTTAATATATCGGCGCGAGTTTCGCTGGAAAATCGCAGCATCCACTGCCGAAGAAGCGTTCCTCGTAATAGGCAGTGGCGAGCTTGCTTCACGTTTCTACGAAGCGTACAGGAGATCACCAAACCAGCAGCGGCTGGTTTTTGTCGATAACGACGAATCGCGCGTTGGATCGACCATCGCCGGCGAAGGATCACCAATTGTCGAGGGCGGACTCGATCTCAAACTCGGTAATCTTCAAAATGCTTACAGCGGGATCATTCTCGCAGAAACAATTAAGCATCTTCCAAGTGAGCTCTTGGAGCGGCTGGTGCGGACACAGTTTCAACGCACGCGTGTTTACACTCTGGAATCATTTTACGAAACACATTGGCGGTACGTGCCGTTGGACGTGGTCGATCCAGTCTGGCCGCTACAGACCGGTTTCCAACTGGCGCGCCTTTCGCCGTATCATTACTTGAAACGGCTATTTGATGTCGTTGTGTCCGGTTTGTTGCTTCTGATTTGCGCCCCCTTGTTTCCGCTCATCGCGTTCTTGGTCTGGTTGGAGAGCGGCAAGCCCGCGATCTTTCGTCAGCCGCGCGTCGGAGGCGAAGGGCAGATGTTCATCGCTTACAAATTTCGCACTATGTTCACCCGGTCGGGGGCCGCTGAAACGGATGACATCTATACCCGGGAGAACGACCCTCGGATCACGCGCATGGGACGCTGGCTACGCAAGCTGCGACTCGATGAACTGCCGCAGCTGTGGAATGTGTTTCGCGGGCAGATGAGCCTGATTGGGCCGCGGGCGGAGTGGATCAAGTGCTCGGAACGTTACGAGAAAGCGATCCCGTTTTATCATTTCCGGCACTTGGTGAAGCCGGGAATCACCGGTTGGGCACAAGTGAATTATCCGTACGGCGAGAGCGACGAGGACGCGATTGAGAAACTAAAATACGATCTCTATTATATCCGCCATTATTCGTTGAAGCTGGACGCAATGATCGTCCTCAAGACCGTGCATACGATGTTGTTTGGGAAAGGCCGCTAGGCAGAGGAGAGCGACCAGAGTCCCGGAGAGCCGAGAACGTTCACGATACTCCGTTATCTCGACGAGTGGTCTTTGATCTTTCGCTATAAACGCCGGGATACAATCCTTCGCCGGCGCCATAACCTGGCGAAGAGTAGTAATAATAATGTCCAACACCGCGGCTGTACGGCAGACGATTAAGCACCACACCAGCGGGCCGAATGCCCGAACTGGCGAGCAAAGAAATCGCGCGTTGAACGGCTGGGCGCGGCGTTTTTCCCGCTCGTAAAACAATGCAGACTGTCTGGACGTGCCGCGTCATGAGCAGGGTGTCGCTGACCGCAAGCACCGGCGCGCTGTCGATCACTACGCGGTCAAACGACTTCGCTGCTTCCGCCATCAATCGGCCAAAAGAAGGTCCGCTCAAAAGTTCCGCCGGATTGGGAGCGCGCCGTCCGGAGCCGAGGACAAAAAGTTGGCCGCCCGTGGCGGTGAGAGTTTTCCCCGTGAGTGCAATGTTGTCGCTGGCGGTATCAATTTGCTCGGGCGGAATCGGTCGCGCGGCCGACTCAAGATTTGTTTCGTCCACCAGACAATCGACAATTCCGGGGACCCCGGGACTCAAATCGGGACTGATCCTTTTTGTCGCCGACAATTGAAAGATTTTATGCAGGCTCGGCCGGCGCAGATCGCCATCCACCAGGAGGACACGATAACCTTGTTGGGCGAGTGCGAGCGCGTAATTCGTGCAAGTAAAACTTTTTCCTTCGTCTGGCACGGCGCTGGTAAAAAGTGAAACTCTGCGCTCCGCTTCGGGCCCCAACAATGAAAGTGCCGCGCGGAGGTTGCGAAAGGCTTCCGCCACTGGCGCCTCGGGGATTTCGGCCACGAGTCTGTATGGTCTAAGACGCCAACTCGTTTGCTTGGCAGCAGTCATGTTTGTTTCCGGCTTTCCCGCCTTCGCTTCGGGAATCGCGGCCAAAACGGGCAACCCCAGAGTAGTCTCCGCTTGATCAACGGTCTTAATTGAGCGATCGAGCGCATCAGCGCCAAAGACAAATCCTAGCCCCGCGACCAGGCCGCCCAATAGACCCAAGGCAATCGCCTTAATCGGACTCGGACTCACTGGGGCATGCGGGAGGGGCGAATGCTCGATCAGGCTTACAGCAGTGGCCTTCGCGTCTTTTGTCAAATCGGTCTCTTTGATTTGGCGGAGCACACTTTCATAGAGCGCGCGGTCTGTTTCGGCTTGTCGCGCGAGTTCCTGGTAACCGATGGCGGCTTTGTTCAGAGCGAGCGCGGCTTTTTCCTGTTCGCGCGTTGCAGTCTCGAGATTGTTCTCGGACGCGCGCGCTTGCTCGATTGTGTTGCGCAAGACGGCTGGTTGCCCAAGGACGGCGCGGCGCAATCCATCCCTTGCCTCCGCCAGCGCGGCCCGGCCAGCCATCATTTTTGGGTGCTTGTCCTTGTAACGTTGCTCAAGAATGGCAACGCTTGCTTCTAACTGCGCGAGATCGCGCCGGCGGTCGATCACTGTGGGCGCAGCGGCGATGCTCGGCACAGCGACCAGCGCATCGACATTGTCACCCACATCTTCGATTTGCTTGAGCTCGCCTTCGAGACGGATGCGATCGGCTTTCGCGGCGGTTAGCTTGCTATTTAACTCTTGAAGCTTGTCTTCCAATAAACCGCTACGGCCGCCTGAACTGCCGGCGCCGGTTTGGCTCCCGGTCGCGGCTGCCCCGCCACCGAGTTGGAGCGCGTCGGGCGTTTTCGCTTTGTAATCTGCAACTGCCGCTTCGCTGCGCTGGAGATTCGCCTTCAGCCGCTCTTCTTCTTCGAGAAGATAACCCAACGTATCCTGGCTAAAAGCGGCCCGAAGCTCGATCGAGTTCCGGATATACTCGCGGCCAACCGCTTCTGCGAGCCGCTGCGCCATCGCGGGATCGCGGTTCGTGACGTAAAGATCGATCAAACGTGTGCCGCGCCGGATCACGGGCTTGACCATTCCGGCGAGCGCTCCGCCCAGCGCTTCCTCAAGCGGTGTAAAGGATGGAGCGGGATTCAGATTGTCGATCGCACTTCGTGTGCTGGCCGGCCTCGAACCTGGAGAGATGGAACTCTTTTTCGGACTGGAGATGGACCGCCCAAGCAAGGCGCGACCACCATCCTCAGTCAGTCCTTCGGCGCGCACAACCCGCGCCAGCATACTGCGATTCGTAAAGTTCTGCTCAATCGTGCGCAGCGCTTCTTGACTGGCAAGAAACATCGAGCGCATGCGAAGCGCAGATTGTTCGCTGGCGACAATAGTCGGTTCTTGGAAATCAACTTCCAGAACGGTGTGCCCCTGGTAGAGTTTTGGCGTTTGCGCAAGATAACCGACCCCCAGAAAGAGTCCGGCCAACACACAAAGCGCGACAACCCAAATTCGCTCGATTACCAAATGCCAGAAGTGGCGAAAATCGAATCGGTGCTTTGGCTCGATCAACTGTTCGTTTACCTGCGGCAGCGGCGCACCGGTGGCGTTCGGGAGACTCCCGGCAACTGTTTCAGCAAGTGGTTGATTGATCACGAAAAGGTATTTGCTCGAGGGGTCTCACAGATGACGGGCTGATTCGAAAATCGACGAATAAAAAAGTTCTCAGTTAGAAAATACTTTCGCCAACAGTAATGGTGTCGCCAGGTTGAATCCGGAAGCTTTTACCGCTGTCGTGCGCGAGCCGCTTCGCATCCACGCGCAGAATTTGGTCGCGGCGCTTTACGCTGATCCGCTCCGGCGCGGCAATGCGCGTGTAGCCGCCAGCGATAGCGACAGCTTCCAGCACATCGATGCCGCTCGGACTTCCCTCCGGCATCTCATAACTGCCAGGACGATTGACCTGGCCCAGTACGGTAAACCGCCGCTTCGCGTAGCCGATCAACATGACGTTGACCTTTGGATTCACGAGATAATCTTTGCCGTACGAGTCGGTCAATCGCGCCGCGGCCTGATTCAGCGTCA
Organism: Chthoniobacterales bacterium; assembly: GCA_049300145.1. Classification (GTDB taxonomy): domain Bacteria; phylum Verrucomicrobiota; class Verrucomicrobiia; order Chthoniobacterales; family UBA10450; genus AV133. The sequence continues at coordinate 10,758 of JBAQJG010000003.1, forward strand.
GTCCCGCGAGATGCACCTGGCCGAGCAACGGCAGGCTCACGGCGCCGTCCGCATTCAGTCGAACGGCGCTGCGCAACTCGTCTTCGCCATAAACCTCGATGGCGATCTGATCGTCGGTCGTGAGTTGGTAACCGCTCGGGGCGCTGATGCCCGAGGCGGCGAGCGCTACCGTCGAACTGGTGCCGCTACCAGAAGAACCGGCAGGCTTAACCGAATCGGGCGGCGCGGAAACCAGCGACGAGGCAAGCGACCCGGGGGCATTGGGGCGGTTGGCATCGCTGCTGCCGTTTGTCTGTGCCCAAAGTGGTCCGATGAAGATCGCCAGGTACGAGCATGCGTACAGAACCAGTCGAGGGGCCAGTTCCAGAAGGTTCTTCATATCAAAATCTTATAGCAGTTCGAATGCCCACCTGCGTGTCATCGAAGCCGAAATTGGAAAAGGTGCTCGTGTTATGGCGGTAGACGAAAAAAGCTCCAGCGAACCAGAACCTAGTGATTCTAGCATCTATTGTAGGTTGAAAGAAATAATAGTTGTCCTCTCGTGAAGCCATACCGTGCGTGAGCGAATCGATGTAACCCAGGTTTTGATATCCCGCTGTCAGCGAGACTGTGAAGCGTTGAAGCAAACGCTGCTTGGCCATTACCTGAAGTTGCGTCGAGATGTAGTCCTGGCCCAAAAGAACCGCTGAAGTTTGTGTTGCGCGGCTCGCGTCGATGCTGATGCTCGTGCCGTCAAATGGCTTGTAAGTGGCG
>JBAQJG010000004.1:0-9710 GCA_049300145.1 Chthoniobacterales bacterium
CTAGGAAAGGCGCTACGTAACCAGCGCCTTTCCCTCCCCCGGAGAAACCTGCGCATGCCATCGGCCACTTCTCCGAACCGGCAAAGCTATGGTGAAGCGCGTCGATGGCAGCGAGGGTCATGGCCCCGCGCCATCCCACGGTGTCATTCCGCGCGTGTTGCGGGCCGTCCCCCGCCAGCAGCACCCAACCTTCAGCAAGTCCAACTCTCTGATAAAACTGGACTAGATCATCTCGATTCTGACGTTTGAAATCGCTCGTGGAACAAGTTATCAAAACAGGCCAGCTTTTTCTCGGATCAAAATTTGCCGGCGTGGCCAGCACGGCAACTGCGCTTGGCGGCACGGGGTTGCCGCCTTGCCCGGCGTATGATTTTTCCTGCGCGCTCAGAGGAACATTGGCCCGCACAGTTGAGCCTGGTGAAAAGGGAACGCCAGCGAACTCGAAAGAAAGTGCGGCCGCTTTTGCCGTAAACATTGAGCCAATGCTCAGCGTAACGAATAGCTGGACAACTAAAAGCAACCTGTTCAAGAGAACTGCTGCGCCTCGCCAGACAATGAGGCAGGAATTTGGGCTATGGGTCAAGCTCGAACTTCATTGTATCGTGGCATGCGCCGTCCGCACGATCCGCTTTACTAAGGTTAGCGAGAAGGCGCGGGTCTATCCAATCCTGCGCCGCGCTTCAGCCAAATAAGTTTCGTCGATCTCGAAGCCGATAAATCTGTTCACGCCGCACTTTTGCGCGGCGATGGCGGAATTCCCGATCCCAAGAAACGGATCGAGCATGGTGTGGACGCGTGAAACGCCGTGCAGCTTGATGCACCATTCGGCCAGCTGCACCGGAAAGGTTGCCGGATGCGGTCGCTCCTTCTCGCGGCTCTGAATTGTCTGGTAGGGAATGAACCAAGTGTTGCCACGGCAACGCAGATCGTTTCCACGCGTGTGCAACCAGCGCGCGATGTTGCTCTTGTCCTGATACGGAACACCGAGCGCGAGCCGGTCGATCTCGACCCGCCCAGTTTTCGTAAAGTGAAAAATGTATTCATGGCAATCGTTTAGAAATCGCTTTGAGCTGATCGGTTTGAAATGTCCATACGACCCAACGCCACCATCACGACCTTCGATGCTGATCGACTTGATCCAGTGGATTGTGTTTTGAAGAACAAAGACGTTGCGCAAGGCAATCACGATTTCGTGTGGCAACATCGGATTCGACGGCGCAGAACCAACGTTGAGAAAAAACGAACCGGTCGGTCTTAGAACACGACGAACTTCGGCGGCCCATTTTTCACACCATTCCAAATATGTTTGTCGATCCTGCCGGTCGGAATATTTCTGGTAACGAACGCCGATATTGTACGGTGGAGACGTGACGACAAGATCGACATGTTCACTCGGCAGAGTCGCCATGCCTTCCACACAGTCTTGCTGGTGAAGATCGAATTGCGTCATGTGGGCAATTTGCCGAACGCAATACGATTCGTACAGCGAAAAGCGACGCGCAGTTGGAAGACAGGCGTCCTCGCCTGTCATGGCAGACGGGCCTCTGGCCTGTCGCGATAAAAGACAGGCTGGAAGCCTGTCCTCCTTGACAGCCGGGACGGACTGTCTTCCTTCGCGCTCCGAGAACGTTCTGCTAATGTAAAGCGAATGGTGGACAAGCCTTCCAAACTGAAAATAGCCGATCGCGAATTCACTTCGCGCTTACTCGTAGGAACTGGGAAATTCGCTTCCAACGAGTTGATGCGCGACGCGCTGGTCGCGAGCGGCACGGAGATTGTCACGGTAGCGCTGCGGCGCGCCGATCTTTCCGGCAAAGGTGATCCTTACGCAAACATCCTCGATTTCATCGATCCGAAACGGTTTCTCCTTTTGCCCAACACGAGCGGTGCGCGCAATGCCGCCGAAGCCGTCCGACTGGCGCGGCTCGCGGCGGCGGCGGGATTACCGACATGGATCAAACTCGAGATTCATCCCGATCCACGCTACTTGCTCCCCGACCCGGTCGAAACCTTGGCTGCCGCAGAAATTTTGGTGAAGGAAGGATTCACGGTTCTGCCCTACATCAACGCTGACCCGGTGCTGGCAAAACGCTTGCAAGATGTCGGAACCGCGACGGTGATGCCGCTCGGTTCACCGATCGGCAGTAATCGCGGAATCGAAACGCGCCCGCAGATCGAAATCATCATCGAGCAGGCAACCGTGCCGGTGGTTGTCGATGCTGGCTTGGGCGCGCCGAGTCAAGCGGCGGAAGCGATGGAAATGGGAGCCGATGCCGTTTTGGTGAACACGGCGATCGCCATCGCATCCGATCCGGTGCGCATGGCAAAAGCATTCCGCAAAGCGATCGAAGCCGGCCGCGAAGCGCGCGAAATTGGACTGGCGGAAAAATTAGCCACGGCAGCTGCGACCAGTTCGCTCACGGGATTTCTGGCGGGAGAGAGATGACGCGCGATTAGCGACTACGGTTCGGTTCGGACGCCGGCGTCGTTATAAAATTCAATTTGGCGTCGGCCGAGGCGACACACGATGCCCCAGCCGTGAGCCGCGGCGAACTTTCGTAGTTCATCCTCAGACATCGCCCACAAAATTCTGAGCTCTGCGGGATGGGTGATGAGGATTTCCGGCTTGATCGAAAGCACGGCGGCGATTTTCACAGCGAGAGCAGCCAAATGTTCGCGCATTTTCAATTAATGTTTGCTCTTGCGGCGAGGCCACGTTGGCGGTTCTTGCAACCATTTTCCGGCAAAAGCGGCGGTGGTTTATCTTTTCGATTCAATTTGGAACGCAACGCCCGCTCTGCTTTGCGATGGGGTGATGGTCCGCGCGCGGTTGGTTTTTCCATACGGATGACTAAGTCCTGATACTAAGATTACCGCGGATTAGGCGGATTTCACGGATCACATGCAGAGAAAGACTAATAAAAGAAAACGGAAATCCTGCGATTAGGATTCGAACCGGTCCGATCAGTCCGCGTAATCCGCGGTTAAATTAAAGGCTCCTGGCCTCCAGATTCGAGTCCCTGCTTTGGTTGACTGGCGCGCTTGCTTCCCTCGGCTAAATTTTGCGGATGTTTTCGGAGACGATTGAGCTGCGCGGTCACATCATCGATTCGCTGATTCTGCCGAAGGTCCTCGATGAGATTCTTCGCGCCGGCGGAAATTTCAAAATCAGGGAGATCAAAATCGGCGAGAGGCGCGCCGATCAAAGTTACGCTCGGATCGAGGTTTCCGGTCCAACCCATGAAACGCTCGATGAGCTCGTCCTGCGACTCCGGCAACATGGCGCAGAAATTACTGAAAAGGTGGACGTGCAGCTCGCACCTGCACCGGCGGACGGAATTTTTCCGGCCGATTTTTATGTCACGACTAACCAGCAAACCTTCATCACTCTCGATGGCAAAGAAATTGAAGTGCATCCCGCCATCATGGATAGCGGAATCGCGGTGGACCGCGAAGCGTGGCGCGCCACGGCCGTAAAATTTTACGAAGTGCGGAAGGGAATGAAGATCGTCGCCGGCCATCAAGGCATTCGCGTTGCGCCGGTCCAGCGATCGACGGCACGCACAGATGCTTTCGAATTCATGTCCAACGTTTCGGTCGAGCAGCCGAAGAGTGCGATAATTCGGGAAATGGCGCGCGAATTCAAGCGCACGCGCGATGGCAAGGGAAGAATTCTCGTGGTGGCGGGGCCGGCAGTGGTGCACACCGGCGCAGCCGAACATCTGGAAAGATTGATCCAGTGGGGATATGTCGATCTTTTATTCGCAGGCAACGCGCTGGCTGTGCATGACATCGAGAACGCGCTCTTCGGCACCTCCCTCGGTGTCAATCTCGGTCGCGCCGATCTCGGGGATCAAGGTCATGAAAATCATATGCGCGCCATCAACGCCATCCGCGAGGCCGGCAGCATCGCCCGCGCGGTCGAGACCGGTCTGTTGCAACGCGGCATCATGTGCAGTTGCGTCCGCCATGGCGTCGAGTTCGTGCTCGCCGGTTCGATTCGTGATGACGGACCGCTGCCGGACGTGATTACCGACGCGATCGACGCCCAAAGGGCGATGCGCGAAAAAATCAGCGGCGTGTCGATCGCGTTGATGATGGGGACGATGTTGCATTCCATGGCCGTGGAGAATTTGCTGCCGGCCAGCGTGAAGACAGTTTGTGTCGATATCAGTGCCGATGTGGTGAACAAGTTGACCGATCGCGGCACGTTTCAAACCGTTGGCCTGGTCACGGACGTCGAAGCGTTCCTGCGCGAGCTGACGGACTGCCTTTCGAATCTCGATGGGGCGACGAGCCAGCCTCGCCAAACGTAACTCCGGGATGATTCGCCGGTAAATTGCCGATCTTATGCGCGAACTGCTTCTCTGTCCGCCGGACCATTACGGCATCGAGTACGAAATCAATCCGTGGATGAGTCGCGCGCGCGGCGCGGACGCGGCGCTGGCGCAGAAGCAATGGAAAGATCTGCACGCGACGTTGTCGAAACTGGATTGCAAGATCGAGTTGATCACGCCGCAGCCGAAGCTTCCCGACATGGTTTTCACGGCGAACGCCGGTCTCACGGTCGGAAAGAAATTTATCCCGAGCAATTTTCGCCACAAAGAACGCGCCGATGAAGCGCCGCATTTTGCGCACTGGATGGAGGAGCATGGTTATCAAGTCGCCTGGTTGCCCAGCGATTATTACTTTGAGGGCGAAGGCGATGCGCTCTTCGCCGGCGACGCACTTTTTTGCGGCTACAAATTTCGCTCCGACATTAAATCGCATCGTGCGGTCGCGGAGATACTCGGTTGCCTCGTTATCTCAGTCGAACTTGTCGATCCGCGTTTTTACCATCTCGATACTTGTTTTTGTCCATTGCCCGATGGGGCGGTAGTTTGGTTCCCGGCGGCCTTCGACGAATACGGCCAGCGCGCCGTCCGCGAGCACGTGAAGGAACTTGTCGATGTTGTGCCGGAAGAAGCGATGCACTTTTCCTGCAATGCCGTTGTGCTCGAGCGCGACATCGTTTTGCCCGAAGGCGCGCCGAAACTCGTGACCGCGCTGCGCGACCGCGGCTACCGCTGCCATGAATTGCCGATGACTGAGTTCCTAAAAGCCGGCGGCGCCTGCAAATGTCTGACGATGTTTATGCCGCAACGGGACTCGGCAATGGAATAATGGATTACTGGAGGAATGATTCGCTGACTCCATCACTCCATCACTCCATCGCTCCATGACTCCATTTCTGCCGCTTCATCCCCAGTGCTTTCTCTATCTTCCCCAGCGGCAAGCAATTCACCACGTCCTCTTTTGTCAGCCAGCCTTTGCGCGCCACGCCGATTCCGAACCATAGATCTCGTAATCGCTCGCCACGGTGCGCATCGGGATTGATCACGCACTTGACTCCTTTTTCTTTTGCGAGCGGCCACCAACGCCAGTCGAGATCGAGCCGTTTGGGAGCGGCGTTGATCTCGATCCACGTGCCGGTTTCAGCCGCCGCGTCGATGATGGCCGGTAGATTGACTACATAAGGCTCGCGTTGCAAAAGAAGCCGGCCGGTCGGGTGCGCGAGGATCGTAACGAACGGATTGCTGATCGCCCGAATGATGCGCCGTGTCATCTCCGCTTCGCTAAGATTGAATACCGAGTGAACCGACGCGACGACGTAGTCGAGCTCCGATAGAAGATCGTCTTCGAAGTCGAGCTTGCCGTCGCGGAGAATGTCGCACTCGACGCCGGCGAAAAGTTGAAAGCCCTCGAATTTCTTATTTAACTTTCGGATCGCCGCGACTTGCGCGCGAAGTTTTGGTGCGTCGAGACCGTGCGCCTGGATCGAGCTGCGGCTGTGCTCGGCGATGCCGAGATATTCGAGGCCAAGCGCCTGTGCGGCTTGCGCCATTTCCTCGAGGGTATTGTGACCGTCGCTCGCGGTCGTGTGACAATGGAACGTGCCGCGCAGATTTTCCTTCTCGATCAAGCGCGGCAGCGAATGATTTGCCGCCGCTTCAAATTCGCCGCGATTTTCGCGTAGCTCCGGCGGAATAAAATCGAGATCGAAGGCGCGGTAAAGTTCCGTTTCATCGCGGACCTGCGGAATCTTGGTGGTCGATCGTTTCTTGCGCGAACCGGGAGGGGCGGGCGCAGGCGCGAGGCGATATTCATTCAGCGTCCAACCGCGTTTGAGCGCGCGATTCCGCAGCTCGATGTTGTGCTCCTTGCTGCCGGTGAAGTAATTAAGGGCGAAGGGATATTCCGCCGCGCTAACCACGCGCAGGTCGCATTGAATCTGGGAGCGAAGTCGCACGCTCGATTTGGTGGGGCCTTGCGCGATGACCGATTCAACCAGCGGATGCTCGAGAAAGAATTCCGTGACCCCGGCCGGCTTTTGGGTTGCGACGACGAGATCGAGATCACGTACAATCTCTCTGCGCCGGCGATAGCTGCCAGCGACACAGGCATGCAAGGCATCGGGATGGCCCGCGAGATCGTTTCTGAGCGATTCCGCTTCGCCCGCGATCTGGCCAAATTGAAAAGAGCCAAAATGCTTCGCCCGATCCGCGATCGCATGACAAATCTTTTCCTGCGTCGTTTGTCCAAAGCCCGGCAATTCCGCGACGCGGCCGGACTCGCACGCTTTCTGCAACTGCGCGATCGAACTGATGTGAAGTTTCTCGTAAAGAGCCTTAATCTTTTTCGCGCCGAGACCGGGAATGGAGAACAGTTCCAGAATGGCTGCGGGAAAATCCGCGCGCAGTTCCTCCAGATATTTTAGGGAACCGGTCGCCGCCAGTTCTTTGATTTTCGCGGCGATCGCTTTGCCGATGCCGGGAATTTTCTCAAGTGCTTCCTCGTCCTGCAGATCGGAGAGATTGCCTCCGAAGGTCTCAAGCGAGCGCGCCGCGTTTGCGTAAGCCCGAATCTTGAATGGATTTTCGTCTTTCAGCTCAAGGAGCGTCGCGATTTCCTCAAGGACGGCAGCGATTTCGCCCTTCGTCATTTGGTTAAACCGTTAGCGAAGATTCGCCTCCCGTCGACATTCATCGCTCTGGACGCTCCGCTCCTGGAGATGGTTCGGCGGGCGAAGCGCGACGCGAAGGCGACGGCTACAACTAAATGCGGTCGTCGCTAGGGCACCCGACGCGCCTACATCCGGCCACGCCATTTATAGAATTGGTAGCGCGCGATGACGGAGTCCACATACTTCCGCGTTCCAGGAAAATTGATATTGTTCAGAAACGCCCGCGCCGGCATAGCGGCGGCTCCGTCGCCTCCGCCCCATCTTTGCGCGCGGCTCGCGCCCGCGTTGTATTCGGCCAGCGCGAAAGGCATTGCATCCGGCTGATTGCCCCAGTGCTCGAAGGCGCGATGCAAATACCACGCGCCGGCCTCGAGATTTGTTTTTGGATCGAAAAGTCTCTCCACATGGAAATTATCAATCTTGTTTTCGCGCGCCCATTCGTTGGCCGCTTTTTCGCTCACTTGCATCAAACCGCGCTCTCTGGCGCTGCCGTATTTTTGGGGATCGAACCGGCTTTCGCGCCAAACGACTGCCTTCACCAGCATCGGATCGAGATGATGTTCCGCCGCGACCGCGCGAATCAAGCGGTCATATTGTTGAAACCGTGCCGGGCTGATCCATTCATACATGGTGTAAACTGGATCGCCCGATCGCAGGGCAAGATAAGCGAAGCCCGCGGCCAGCGCGAGCAACAGGCAAAGAACTAGCTTGAAAAAAAATCGGATCATGAGCGGTCGCGCGAAAGCTTGGAGGACTGAGTGATTGCGAAGAGACTCACGGCGAGCATAAATCCACGCATCATGCCATCGATCAATTAAATTCCGGCGTAATCGTATGATGAAGCCCAGCTACGTTCGGGTAATTATCGACCGCGCGATCCATCGCGAGCTCGACTATCTCGTGCCCGAAGCATTGTCGGAGCGCGTCAGTGTCGGGTCGCGTGTACGCGTGCCATTTCGCGACAAATCGGCGCTCGCCACGGTGGTCGCGACTCTCGCGCAAAGCAAGGCGGCGGGGATTCGCCCGATCGAAGCGGTCGTCGGCGATACTCCAATCCTGAGCGAAGAATTGCTCGAGCTGGGAAACTGGATGAGCACGTACTATTGCTGCCCGATCGAAACAGTCATGCGCAGTTTGCTGCCGCAAGTGATTCGGCGCGCGGAAATCGGCTGGAAGAAACAATTGTTCGTGCAACCCGCGCGCAAGATCGACAATGAGGAAATCGAACAACTTCGGCGGCGCGCCCCGCGGCAGGCGGAACTACTCGAAGCAATCAGCCAGCTCGACGCGCCCATTTCCGCCGCGCGGTTACTGCGCAAGATGTCGCTGGACAATCAGACCCTGCGCGCGCTGGTAAAACGCGGCTTCGCGGAGCTGCGTGAGCAAGCGGTGGCGCGCGATCCACACGGCGACGAGCAATTTATTGCTACCTCGGATCTTGAGTTGAATGAGGAGCAAGTTGTCGCCCTGAAGCAAATCACGGAAGCGCTCGATTCTCCGGGGAATGCGCGCCCGATTCTGCTGCACGGCGTGACCGGCAGCGGCAAGACCGAAATTTATTTGCAAGCGATTGACGCGACGCTCGCGCGCGGCCATAGCGCGATTGTGCTCGTCCCGGAAATTTCGCTCACGCCGCAAACGGTCGAGCGTTTCAAAAGCCGTTTCGCCGAAGCGCAAGACGCGGTCGCGGTCCTGCACAGCCATCTCTCCGAAGGCGAACGCCACGATGAGTGGCACAAGATTCACTCGGGCCGGGCGCGGATTGTGATCGGGGCGCGCAGCGCAGTTTTCGCGCCGTTGAAGAATCTCGGGCTCATCGTTGTCGATGAAGAACACGAGACGACATACAAACAGGAGGAAGCCCCCCGATATCACGCGCGCGATCTCGCAGTGGTGCGTGCGAAGATCGAGAAATGTGTCGCCGTTCTGGGAAGCGCTACGCCTTCGCTCGAGAGTTATCACAACGCCAGTATCGGCAAATACCAGCTGCTGGCGCTCACTCAGCGCGTGGATGAAAAGCAGATGCCTCTCATGCGCATTGTCGATCTTCGACAGGAACGACGGAAAGAAAGGAAAGCTGCAATACTCTCGGAAAAATTGTCGCAGGCAATTGCCGATCGTTTGGAAAAACGCGAACAGACAATTTTGTTCTTAAACCGCCGCGGTTTTTCCACCTCGTTACTTTGCAGCGAGTGCGGCGAAGCACGCGATTGCCCGAATTGCAGCGTCGCCCTAACCTTCCATCGACATCCCGCGGCCGCGGGACGGTTGAGTTGTCATCTGTGCGGTCATACCGCCGCCGTACCAAAGAAATGTCCGGCCTGTGGCAAGGATGCGCTGATTTATGCCGGTTTCGGCACGGAAAAAGTGGAATCGACCGTGGCAGCCATTTTTCCAAACGCGACCGTGTGCCGGATGGACGCGGACTCGATGACGCGCAAACAAGCGTATCGCGACACGCTCCTTAATTTTCGCGCCGGCAAGATCGACATTCTCGTTGGCACGCAAATGATCGCGAAAGGTCTTCATTTTCCAAACGTGACGCTGGTCGGGATCATCAATGCCGATCTCGCACTGCATCTGCCGGATTTCCGTGCCGGCGAACGGACATTCCAATTACTCACACAAGTCGCCGGCCGCGCGGGGCGCGGCGAGACGCCGGGAGAAGTCTTTGTGCAAACTTACACACCGTTTAGTCCCTCCATTC
>JBAQJG010000005.1:0-11666 GCA_049300145.1 Chthoniobacterales bacterium
GTCAATTTGCGATTGTTTGCTGCCTAACCGGCTCGGTGCGCTGCGCCGATGTCGATCTTGCGCCAGGCGAATTCTCTCTCGTGCCCGCGTCGTTGCAAGATCGACAATTGAAACCGGCGGCGGACAAAACAACGTTGTTGCGGATAACGATTCCGGTGTAGAGGCGGCCGTGTCGGCCGCGAATGGTGGATCGAGCAGTCCCTTGCTCGATGTTAAAATAGTGTCGGCGGAGCCGAGAAGCATTTAGCATCGCCCGACGGAGCGGCCGATCCACCGCTACTCGCGTCTAATTTCTCAATGAGTAATGAAAGAATAAATTGAGGTGTAGAGGCGGTTGTCCCCAGCCGCAAACAAACGTCGATTCAATGTCGGACATTCAGCGCTGGCTGCCGGTCAGCTGCGACGCTCGAGAACGAATTGGATGCGCGGGTTAGCGGGAGAAGGCGTAATCGCAGTGTCGAAGTCTGTGCAGGAGAGTAACAGCGCCAAACCGACTGACTGCGCCAATGAAATCATTTTCGCCGGCGTGAACAATTGCCATTCGAAATGTTCATGAGCCCCGTCCGGGTAGTCGAGTTCAACAAATACTCGATCTCCATTCACGCGTTTGTTTTCGCGAACTACTCCGTGCGTGGTCTCGAGCGAACGCTTGCCCTGATGCGCAGCGAAGAAGTCCGGGTTCCAAAGATCGAGAATGACACGGCCACGTTTTCGAACGCCGTCAGCCAGTCTTCGAAGGACGGCGCGATTTGTTTCGGCATCAAAATGTCCAAAACTTTGACCCATTACGATCGCTGCGTCGAATGCTTCCGGCGCCGGCTGATAATCGCGGATGTCCGCGACGACATAGCTTGGGCCGCCGGCCTTATCACGCGCCTGCGCAATCGCATCAGCATCGCGATCGATGCCAACTACTGAGTAACCACGGTTTGCAAGCGTGCGAGCATGTCGCCCCATGCCACAACACACATCCAGAATTTCTCGGAATTCGGGCGGTGGCGCGCACTGGCAAATAAATTCCGTTTCCTGCGTTGTTCGCGCCTGGTCAATCCCGACATGAAAGAATTCAAACCATTGATGTGAATAAGAATTCGACTTTTCTGGGGTCATCGACGCACCGCATTGAGTTTAACCAAATCAAGTAACCCGAAAATCAGGGAAAAATCTGTAGCCGCGGTCGCTGACCGCGGCCACTCGGACTGGTTGAATCGAACTGCGTCCGGCGCAGCCCGAAGAATCTCCACGGCACATAGCCGGCGAAAACGCTTGGAAGCAAAATCGTCCAGAGAACACTTCGCAACGCGAGCCAAGCCGATGACCAGTTGCGAGCGCGACTGTTTATCCCTCATCCCTCACCTTTCATCCTTTCGCGGCTTTTTCTATGGCGGCGATGTCAATCTTATCCATTTCCATCATCGCTTTCATGACGCGATTAGCCTTTCCGCCATCGGAGTCGGCCAACATATCGCCGAGAAAGACCGGGTTGACCTGCCACGAGAGACCGAATTTATCTTTGAGCCAGCCACACTGCCCGGCCGATCCGCCGTCGGCGGAAAGTTTCTCCCAGAAGTAATCGATCTCAACCTGGGTCTCGCAGTTGACCGAGAACGAGATCGTTTCGTTGAACTTGAACTGCGGGCCGCCGTTGAGCGCGACGAAGTCGACTCTGTCGAGCGTAAATTCCACCGTCATTACGGTGCCCTTCGGCTGCGGCCCATCCTCGTCGTAATGCGTTATCTTCCCGATCTTCGAATTGTTAAAAATACCGACGTAGAATTTAGCTGCCTGCTCCGCTTCCGAATCGAACCATAAAAAAGGATTTATCTTCTTCATACACCTCAGCTTAACCGCCGCCTCTCTCAACCCTCAATTGAAACTCACTCGTTGCCCGCACTCGCTCGCTGCTACCCTCACAGCTTTACCTTCTATGTCGCTAATCCCATTCGCTCCATTCTCAACTATCCTGCGCTTGCTATTAGCGTCCGGCGCAGCAAATTTACGCGCCGAACAGCAAAAACCGGTTCCGGCGTAATGAACAAAATTGATTTCGCAGTCGGCATTGGTGGCGAGAACGGCCAGGGGATCGCTTCTACTGGGAACATTCTGGCGCTTATCTTTGCGCGGCGCGGACTGCATCTCAACGCCTACAACGCTTACCAGTCGATTATCCGTGGCGGCCACACTTTCCTGACAATTCGCGCCGGCGACGGACCAGTCGGCAACATGGGCGACAAGATCGACGTCTTCATTCCGCTCAATCAAGACACGATGGATCGGCACTTGCATCTTTTGAAAAGCGGCGCGTGCGCGATTTACGACAAAGAGAAGGTCACGCCGGGGCAGGCGGCAGACGGTGTCCAACTCTGCCCCATGCCGATGAAGGAATTGACCAAGGGTAACAAGCTCGCGGTCAATACCGCTGCGCTCGGCGCGACACTCCAATTGCTCGGGATAGAATCGGAACCGCTCGAGACGGTCATTTCGCGGCAATTTAAGAAGAAGGGCGACGCGGTTATAGCTGAAAACCTATCCATCGCTCGCGCAGGGTACGAGTACGCGGCTCAAAATTTTGCGGCATTTTCCTGGAAGGCGCCACGAGGAGCCAAACCGCTCGGAATAATTACCGGCAATCAGGCGATCGCCATGGGTGGAGCGGCGGCAGGCGTGAAATTTTACGCGGCGTATCCGATGAGCCCGTCCACCGGCGTGTTGATGTGGATGGCCGCGCACGCGCGTGAGCTCGGCATCATGGTCCGGCAGGTCGAAGATGAGATCGGCGTCATGAACATGGTGATTGGCGCAGCCCACACCGGCTGCCGTGCCATGTGTGCAACCAGCGGAGGCGGATTTGCGCTGATGACCGAGGCCGTCGGGATGGCGGGAATGATTGAGACGCCGATTGTTTGTATCGACGTGCAACGCGCCGGCCCGGCGACAGGCGTCCCAACCAAAACCGAACAAGGCGATCTTTGGCAAGTGCTGGGCGCCGGGCAGGGCGATTATCCACGCATTGTTGTCGCGCCGGCGAACCAGCTGGATTTATTTCAGACGATCCCTGAGTTGTTCAATCTCTGTGACAAATACCAATGTCCGGGTCTGGTCCTGTCCGATCTGCTGATCTCCGAAGGAACCGCGAGCATCGATCCGGATGATCTTGACTTCCAAGTGAACATCGACCGAGGCGAATTGATTCTGTCCAACGGCAACGGAAACGGCGCGAATCCCGCCAGCGGCTACAACGACAAGACGTATCTGCGTTACAAGAACACCCCGAGCGGAATTTCTCCCCGCGCGGTGCCGGGAGTGCCCGGTTACATTTTTACCGCCGCGACCGACGAGCACGATGAAGACGGCACGCTCATCAGTGATGAATTTACCAATCCGCAAAAGCGGCGGATGATGGTGGAGAAACGCGTCCGCAAAATGCAAGGCGCGATCAAGGACATCACGCCGCCGAAACTCATTGGTCCGGAGAAGGCTGATGTCACGCTGGTGGGTTGGGGCTCGACCGCGGGCGTAATCCGGGAAGCGGTGGAAAAACTTGCGGGCGAAGAAGGCATCGTGGCCAATCAGCTCGCCATTAAATGGATTGTGCCGCTGCACGCGGCGGAAATCGGCGCCATTCTCGGGCGCAGTAGGAATGTCATCCTGGTTGAGAACAATCAGAGTGGCCAGTTCGCCCGTTATCTCCGGAGCGAAACCGGTTTCGCCGCGCACGGTCACATCCGCAAGTACGACGGCGAACCCTTCATGCCGCACCACATTGTCGAAGCAGTGAAAGCGCAACTGGCCGGCAAGACCCGGCTGTCGGTTCCCGTGCATGAGGTCAACGCGTAACAATGAAAGTTAAAAAAGTTAAAAGGGTTACAACGTTAAATAGGGAAGACACCACCGATTTTAACGATTCAACCATGTAACTATGTAACGATTTTAACGATGTAACTTTTTAACAATTTAACGATTTAACGAACATGCCCGCACCCACTGCACCGCCCGCCACCACCGAGCCCGGTCAATTAACGAAGGAGGCTTACCGCGGCCGCATCCATCCTGATTGGTGTCCCGGCTGCGGCGATTTCTCCGTGCTCGCCTCGCTTCAAGCAGCTCTGTTCGAGCTCGGGTTGCAGCCGCATCAGGTTTGCGTCATCAGCGGCATCGGCTGTTCATCGAATCTGCCCGGCTACGTCAACACTTACGGAATGCACACGCTCCATGGACGCGCGCTGGCGGTTGCGACCGGCGTCCGGCTTGGCAACCACGAGCTGAAAGTGATTTGCACTGGCGGCGACGGCGACGGTTACGGAATTGGCGGCAACCATTTCCTTCACACCATGCGGCGCAACGTTGACCTCACTTACATCGTGATGGACAACCAGATCTACGGTTTAACCACTGGCCAGTGCTCGCCCACGAGCGTCAAGGGAATGAAAACCAAGAGCACGCCGCAGGGAAGCGTTGAGAACCCGATCAATCCGATCCCGATGGCAATCGTTGGCGGTGCCACCTACGTAGCGCGCGCGTTCAGCGGCAAACAGAAACACATGGTCGAAATGTTCAAGGGCGCCATTCAACACAAGGGCTTTGCGCTCGTGGACGTTTTCAGTCCCTGCGTCACTTACAACAAGGACAACACCTACCAATGGTTTAATCCGCGCGTGAAGATTCTGGAAGAACAGGGCCACGACCCGACCGATTTCCACAAGGCGATCGAGCGCGGTTATCAGTGGGGCGAAGAAATCCCCATTGGATTGTTCTGGCGGCGAACCGACTTGGAAAGCCTGGAAGATCTGGAGCCGGTGTTGCATACATGTGAAGGCCCGCTCGCCTTCCGCAAACTCGGCATTTCCCCCGAGCAGGCGAAAAGCGTAATCCAGGAACTATTGTAGCGGCGGTTTGGGGAGCGCGCGCGCCTCGCGTGCTGGTTTCGGCCCCTCGCCGAAACGAACTTTATCCGAAGAGTTAACCACGAATCGACACTAATGACACTAATTCAACGGGGTTTTAACAAATAGAAACAAAGAGAAAGCGTCTTCGTTTATTTTCTGTTGAAAACCTTCGTGTCCATTCGTGTTAATTAGTGGTTATGATCTCATCCGCCTTGATCCAAGGCTTCTTCCGTTCCTAGGCTATCGCGTTCTCCGCTCAGTTCACCCTGCGGTGCCGGTGCGCCGGAGCGCTGCTCGCCCGGACGCGGCTCTGCCCGCGTAAGCTTTTGTCCCCGACGTGAGAAGCCCGGGGTTTCGGCAGCGACGCACATGCAGCCGGTGCCTTCGGCACAACCCTGGCAGCAATAGATCTCGCCGTCGTGCGTATATCCTTCGCCAGGCCACTCATTCTTGACCATTCTGCAACCGGGACACGCCGGCAATGGAACGCTTTCATCGATTTCTGTCAGCATAAGTTTCCTGTCCATCTAGGTGGACCGCCTTTCTTAAAATAGAAATCGATTCTGACAGCTCTTTTGCGCGTGCTGGCCGCAGCGGGCGCGGCTGCCGCCATTGTCAGAATTTCAACCACGAATAGACACCAATGAACACCAATTCAAAGCGGTCTTGCAAAAGGAGGCAAAGGGAACAAAGGTCTTCGTTCTAAAAGTTTCAGCTTCGTTTCCTTTTGTTGAAGAGTCTTCCTGTGAATTCGTGTCCATTCGTGGTTACCCAATCTTCGGGGTTTTCGGGAACGACGGAAGCGACTCGTCGATCGCAACCCATGGCAATTTATCTTCGAGGAAGATCACCTTCTGAGGCGCAAACGGTGTTGGATCGTCAAGTGATGCGATGGTTACATCGATCGCATCTGAATCTTGCGTGTCCTCAAAAAACAAATGTGTGCCGCAACATGCAGCAAAACAGCGAATTCGATTCGCATAGGGGATTTTGCGCGGCTCACCTTTTGTTACGATGAGATCTTCGCGTGGTACGGATCCCCAGCCGACATAAGGCGCGCCGGCGCTTCGCCGGCAATCGATGCAATGACAATC
Organism: Chthoniobacterales bacterium; assembly: GCA_049300145.1. Classification (GTDB taxonomy): domain Bacteria; phylum Verrucomicrobiota; class Verrucomicrobiia; order Chthoniobacterales; family UBA10450; genus AV133. The sequence continues at coordinate 5,981 of JBAQJG010000005.1, forward strand.
GATCAGTGCAAAAGGCCGGCTCTTCAACACGTATCGCGTCCCGCCGCAAACACATCCACCGGTGAATTCCATAAAATTCGCTTATTACACCTTAACCGCGAATTGACACGAATTACCGCTGTAGCGGCGGCCGTGTCGGCTGCGCTTCTTCCTTCATTCTTCTTAATTTTTGCTTCGTACTTCTCTTGGGTATCCATCTCCTGACCCGGCGGAAATACGCTTCGTATTCATCGCCGAAAGTTCGTCGCAAAGTCGGCTCCTCGTACAACACAACGAACAGGTGAGTTATGAGGAAAAACGACATGGAAGCTAAATCTGCGAGGTAGCAGCGAGAGAGCGCGGACAGCGAGCGAGTTTTCAATGACAGGTTCAGGCTTCCGCCGAGTTTAGGCTACGTTTCAACGCCGGACCCGAACGGGCGAACGGTGTGGAGTGGTTGTGTGCTCATTTTTGCCTTTCGTTCTTCAATAGTACGATGAACCAGCACACCGGTTCCGGACATATATTTTCCTGTCGCACACGCGGCGCGAGATTATCGTCACGTTGGGCCCAAAAATGTTATGAGCAGCTTCTTCGAGGAATTGAAGCGCCGAAAGGTTTATCGAGTGGCGATTGCGTACATCGTTGCGAGTTGGGCGCTCGCGCAGGGGCTTGCTCAGGTCCTTCCGGTTTTCGACATTTCCAACTCGGTGATCCGCGTTGTGATCGCGTTGTTGCTGATCGGTTTTCCGGTAGCGCTTGTTCTTGCTTGGGTATTCGACGTGACGCCGCAAGGGATCAAGGTGACGCCTGCTCCCGGCGCTCACCGGCGCCGCAATCTCATCCTGCTCATCGGCGTGGGCGTGATTGTCTCCGCTTCCGCTGGATTTCTTCTTTTGCCACGGGCCGTCCGACAAAAGGTCGACAAATCAGTCGCGGTCCTGCCTTTTCAAAACTTAAGCAGCGACCCAGACAATGCCTATTTCGCCGATGGCATCCAACAGGAAGTCCTGACGCGCCTGGCTAAGATTGCCGATTTGAAAGTGATTTCGCGCGCTTCGACGCAGCAGTATCAGAGCAAACCGGACAATGTTGCGGAGATTGCGAAGCAGCTTGGCGTAGCGAACATCCTTGAGGGTACCGTCCAGAAAGCAGCCGATCAGGTGCGGGTCAATGTTCACCTGGTTAACGCGCAAACCGGTTCGCAGCTGTGGGCCGAGACTTATGATCGAAAGTTGAGTGACATCTTTGTTGTCGAGAGCGAGATCGCTAAAGGAATAGCGGAATCGTTGCAAGCGACGCTGACCGGTCGTGAAGAGCAAGCGTTGGCTGCCAGGTCCACAAACAATCCGGAAGCTTACGATGCCTATTTACGCGGGCTGGCTTTTGAAGCGCGTAGCAATTACTCGAGCGATGCCCTATTCAAAGCCATCGATTTTTATGACCTGGCGGTGCGTCTTGACCCAAATTTTGCGCTTGCCTGGGCGCGACTTTCTGGTGCGCACGCCCTTCTTTACTTTAATCGCGGCGACACAACCGCCGCTCGCCGCGATGCGGCCAGGGAAGCCTTAGAAAACGCGCGGAGACTGCAGCCGCACTCGCCCGAAACCCTGCTATTCTTGGGTTATTATCAATATTGGGTGCTGCGCGATTACGGGATGGCCAAAGCCACCTTCGGGCGCGTCAGCAAAATGTTGCCAGGTAACAGCGAGGTCTTATACGCCCTTGGGGCAATTGCCCGACGCGAGGGATATTGGGATGAAAGTGTTGCCTATTGGGAACGGGGCCTCGCCCTCGATCCGCGGAATACCGCGTTGCTGACTGAAGTAGCATTTACTTACGCCGCGCTTCGACAATTCTCGACAGCGGTAAAGCTCTACCATCGGGCACTAGATATTCTCCCTAATGAGTTGTACTTAATGGCGTTAAAAGCCAGCATCTACCAGGCAGAAGGTAACCTGCAAGAAGCCGCTAAATCGCTTGTGCAGGTAAACGCACAAACGAATTCGGACGCGGCCGTTCGAATTAAACTGACGCAATTGAGACTTGAACGAAATCCCACTGAGGCCACCCAGTTTGAGCAGGCCCGACAAGCTCGACTGCAGTTTACTTCTGGCATTGAGAAGGGTATCAAGCATGTGGGGCTAGCGTTGGTCCAACGCGTAGCTGGCGACACTGCTCGTGCAAAAGCTGCCGCTGAACAGGCGCGCAACACGCTTGAGCCGCTCACGAAGGATCAACCAGACAACGCCTTCGTTGCGGCCGCGCTGGCCGTGGCCTATGCCATGCTTGGCGAGAAGGACTCAGCCCTCAACGAAGCGCAGCGTGCAATAACGCTTGTGCCGAGTAGCAAAGATCGGCTGTCTGGACCCGCGTTCGAAGAGAACCTGGCGTTAGTTGAGATGATAATTGGCGAGAATAGTCCTGCGATCGCAACCCTGACGCGATTGTTACAAATGCCGTACGGTGGCTGGCTTTATAGCCCCACGCCGATCACGCCGGCCCTTCTTAGGCTCGATCCAATCTGGGACCCGTTGCGCGCCGATCCCGCTTTCCAAAAGCTCTGCCAGGAAAGCAGCCGTGGATGACACGACGAATCCCAACACGATCAAGGGAATCAGTAATTCTAGTTTGACGCTCATACGTTTGGCGTTTTTCTCAAAAATTTTTCCTGACTTCGTGGTTTGAAAGCCTGGCCGTTGCTTCGCAACCGTTGCAGCCTGATTCGTTTTTAATTGTTAATTTTTATTTCTGACTTCTCTTCGGCCTCCAGCGCCTGACCCGGCGGAAATACGCTTCGTACTCTGGTCCGAAAGTTCGTCGCAAAGTCGGCTCCTCGTACAACACAACAAACAGGTGAGTTTTGAGAATGAACAAGCCTGTAGAGATGGAAATCGATAGCGACTCGTAAAAGAGTGCCGCGCCGGTCAGGGTCTTTCCGGCGCCGATATACATCGGATTACGCACGAAAATTCACGCCGTCTCAAGTGTATCCTTTTAGTATGGACAAAACTCTCTCGTGCACCTCGGTAAGCTCCCATCCCCAATAGCCTGGAGTGGAATCTCCAGTGTCGGCTTTTGAAATCACCTCTCGCCCTACCGAGAAACGTCCGTTACTCCACGTGACAAATTGGTTCACGGACGCGGTCCGTACCACCTCAGAATCGCCCTTTCGTTCCGGTTTGATCAAAGCACCACAGACAGGGCAAGTGACGGGTCTCCTGCGGCCGGGATTCACCATTGAAAAGTGAGCGGCGACCTTATCCCGCCACTTCTTCACAGCACGAAATTCACGCCGAAGGTTTTTTCGCGAGAACAAGTCAATGAACGGCACGAAGCTGTTAGAATACCAGATGAAGTGATTTAGGATAATATCGCCGCGATCACTCGAACCAACGTCGAGAGCAAGTATCACACGGGGGTATTCTTTCAACCTTCTTTCTTCTTCACCTTTGACGAAAGAATATAAGTGAGAAAGCCCATTAAAGTGTACGTTGAGCGCGTAGCTTCCGGGTTTTTGATTCGGAATGAACATCATTTTGCCGAACGACTCGACGAACATAACTGCGTCACGGTTCTTTGAAATCGCCCTTGTGCTCGTGCGTCTCGATTACGTTGCCAGCGTCATCCTAAATTCTTAGCTGAATCGGGCTACGGCTTCCTTATGACCAGCTTTTGCTTCTTCGAGCGTGGCGTACTCTTTGGCAAAAAGCGGCTCCGATCTGCCAACGCCGTATTTGTTGCACCTCCAAGCTAGCGTAACGTATTTGTCAGGTATCAAGCGTTCGGCGCTTTTGAAATCTGAGCGTGTCTTCACTGCCCAACTGAGCCGCGCTGCGATATCTTTGCGATCCACACACCGCGTACAAACCCTTAAATACCATCCCGGCCAGTATTTTGCGATGGTTGTGTCTCCGATACTAAGACCGTCCGGGTCATCGTTATTCTCAATAATCCAGCGATGCACTTCTAATGACCAACCATTTTCAACAGAATCCTGGCAGCGAAACTCGGGATAGCTGAAACACAGACAGTGATGAAGTTTGGTGCAAAACAGACGCCGATGTAGCGCCAGATCACTCTCGACGTTGGCCTGCCAAGTCGCTTCATCTCGTTAATATCCTGTGTGACGCGCTCGAACTGCTCGAAATCTTCGATTGCCCCTGCCAGCGCTTCGGTTTCGACGCGGGTTGGGTCTCTTTTCCAGTGATTAACGCCGATCACCAAATTACGCATCGTTAGCCTACAATGATTGCAAGTGCTGGTAGCAAAAGTGAGGAGCCGTAATCGGGCAAGAACCACCCTACCGCCAATCCGGTTACTATACCCATTAAGCGTACCATTCGAGAGCGGGACTTCGTAAACGTGTCCAGGAAAATCGTCAATGGCATCATTACCGAATCATCCGTCATCCGGCAATCAAAAACGATTCCAGCGCGATGTACGGCGCGACAGATAAGAGTTGAGACACGATTGTGGCAACATATTTTACCTGTGATGAAAAGAAGAACGTTTTTGGGAGTGATTTCTGCAGGTGCAGCTGGCGTTCTAACCGGTGGATTGCAGAAAATTCTCGCGGCGGTTCCGGAGGCGCGGGATTCCACGTTCCAACTGGGCGGAGATCTGTTGGTCAACCGGCTCGGTTTTGGAGCGATGCGGCTGACGGGCGAGGGGATCTGGGGTTGGCCGCCTGATCGCGAGAACGCCAAGAAAGTTTTGCGGCGCGCGGTCGAGCTGGGCGTGAATTTCATCGACACCGCCGATGCTTACGGCCCGGAAACGAACGAGCTGCTCATTGCCGAAGCATTGTATCCGTATCCGAAAGGATTGGTGATCGCGACGAAAGGCGGTAACACCCGGCCCGGTCCGGGACAATGGCTGCCAGACGGGCGGCCGGAATATTTAGCCCAATGCGTCGATAAAAGTCTCAAGCGATTGAAACTCGAGCGGATCGATCTTTATCAATTGCATCGCATCGATCCCAAGGTGCCAGTCGAAGAATCGTTGGGCGCGCTGAAAAAGGCGCAGGATGCCGGAAAAATCCGGCACGTTGGATTATCGGAAGTGACGGTGGCAGAAATCGAACAGGCGAAAAAGGTCGTGCCGATTGTCAGCATCCAGAACCAATACAACATCACCGACCGCGACTCGGAAGCCGCGCTCAACTACTGCGAGAAAGAAAAGATGGGATTCATTCCGTGGGCGCCGATCGGCGGCAGTAGGAACCCTTCGTTGCGCAAGACCGGCAATGCGTTGGAAGCCGAAGCGAAACGTCACAACGTCAGCGTGGTGCAACTCGCGCTCGCGTGGTTGCTGCAGAAATCGCCGGTCATGTTGCCGATCCCGGGCACATCGTCGCTCGCGCATCTTGAGGAGAACACGGCTGCGGCGAAATTGCAGCTCAGTGCGGACGAGTGGAAGAGGATCGAGGCGCTCGCGCGACAGAGTTGATAGTTGATTGTTGAGAGTGGAAGGGGACGAAAGAGAAGCAAACGCCAAACGCTTAACGTCCAACGCCCAACATCCAATTAAGAGATGTGGCGGGCGGTGTGTGAGCGCAGCAAAGGTCGCCGTGTTATGACGTATTTGGAGAATTGACTTCCCGAGAACATCACTGTTTCGCTATCGATTTCGATCACGCCACACAACGTCAACGTGAAGCCGTTTCTCTTTTTCGCCGTTTACCTTTTTGCGTGTTGCTTCGTCG
>JBAQJG010000006.1:0-4996 GCA_049300145.1 Chthoniobacterales bacterium
GCGGCGGACTGGAGACCGCCGCTCCTTGACCGCGGCCTCTAAGCGCAAGATCGACAACCAGACACCCGCGGCCGCGGCTTTCGCTACCGCGGTTGGTTCCAGGTCATGGTGATGTTATCCAGTTGCCATTTGCTCACGGGATGGGAAACGGCAATTTGGAGTGTCGCAGTCTGCGCGGGATAAATCAGATGGGCGGTAAAGAAGCCTTTGGGTTCGAAAAAATGCGACTCCCACGTGATGTTCTCATCGACCTTAATTGGTTGCGCAGGGACGCCCAGCTCCTGCAACTTCGATATGATGTATTGTTGTTGCGACGGCGGGTTGTCCAGCTTGGCTTGCGGGCTCAGATGGTTGGCGAAAAACGCGGCGTCATGATTTACAGTGAGCCGTTGAATCATTTCCAGGCCGAAGGCCCGCATCTCACGGTCCATTGTCTGTTTGTTATTGAAGAGCCACCAGACCCCGCCAGCGATTATCGCGAGCAAAATAATCACAACGACGAGTCCCTGGCCCAGCGTGTTAGATCGACGATCAAGTTCTGAGTTTTTCATTTAATAGCCAAAGCCCACGCCTTTGATCACTTCGCCGTTACGAATCAACGCGCCGTGCGCCTCCTTGCCGGTGTAGGTGCCGAAGCGATTGCGGGCGTTGACTGTGAACTTGACCAGATAACCGTAGAGATGCTCGCCCTTCGTCCCCAAGTCCGCCGGTTTTGGGTCGCCATTCCATTCAATGCGCGCGCTCCCCGCGTCGACAAGCTGGGTTTCTAGCCATCTGGTCACGATTTCTTTGTAATTCGTAGGATAAGGTCCGTAACGGGCAACATCCGCAGTTTCGGCTTCCGCCTTGTGCAGACCTGCGCTCATTCCCATCAAAGATGCGCAAACGAACAACGCAAGCATTTTCATGAATCGAGTTTGTGCGGATCGACCTTGTTCGTCCAGCGTAATGACGCGCCGTCGATTTGCGCTCAATCTCACGGCGGCGTCGTTGCGGTGGATGTCGATAGTGGAAACGCCGGCGCTTCACGCTTGGCGCCCGCGATCCGCTCACTTCATTGGAAGCGATTCGCCTGCGAAAGAATTGAGCGTGCGCCAAGGATCGTCGATCCAGATTCGGTGCTTCATGATTTTGGAAACTAGCGACGCGCGGGAAGCGTCGAACGTTCCGTCGATCCGCACGCGACGCTTTCATTCTCGCGATGATTTCTTTATTTAATGCCGCATGATCAACCGATTGATATTATCGAGGTTGGCGGCTTGCCTCATCTTCGCAATGCCAGGCGCAGCGCGTGCGCTGGAACCTCCGGCGCCAACCCCCTCGGTCCCGGCTTCAGTCGAGAACTCAAAATGGTTCGATCCCGCCGCGGCGACGCAAGCATGGCTGGCCAAGATCCCCGCCGATAAAAGGGCAAAGTCAGACGTCTATTTCGAAGGCGGTTATTGGCTGATTCTTTGGAACTTCCTGGTCATCGTGGCCATCTCGATCTTTCTCCTACAATCGCGCATCTCGGCGCGACTGCGCGATTTCGCGGAACGCGCGACAGGCTTCAAGGCCGTGCAGGTTGTCTTCTTTGCCATTCCTTATTTCATACTCGCTTGGATTCTCAGCTTTCCGCTCAACGCCTACGAACACTTTTTTCGCGAACACCAATACGGTATGGCCACACAAAACTTCGCGCAGTGGTTTCGCGAAGAGTTGATCGGCCTGGGCGTGACGCTGGCGGCAGGCGCGATTCTACTCATCGCCCTTTACGCGGTCTTCCGGCGCGTGCCGCGAGCATGGTGGATCTGGGGCACAATCGTAGCCGTAATTTTTTCATTGATCGGCAATTTTATTGCGCCGCTCTACATCGAACCGCTTTTTAACACTTACAAACCGCTCGAGGACCGGGCGATCCGGGACCCGATTCTCGCGATGGCACGTGCGAATGAAATTCCGGTGACGCAAGTTTTCCAAGTCGATGCGTCACGACAGACAACAAAGATAAGCGCGAACGTCGCCGGACTTCTCGGGACAACGCGAATTGCGCTGAACGATAATCTTCTCAAGCAATGCACGCTTCCGGAAATACGCGCGGTGATGGCGCACGAAATGGGCCATTATGTTCTCAACCACGGCGTCAAGTTGACGCTCTACTTCGGTATTTTTTTCCTGGTCGGATTTGCCCTCACCCGTGCGCTTTTCGAAAGTGCGGTCCGACGCTGGGGAGATCGTTGGGGAGTTCGCGGCATCGCCGATCCCGCAGGCTTACCCCTGCTTGCCCTTATCTTGAGTGCGCTCTCTTTTGTTCTGACCCCTTTGAATAACACGGTGACACGGGTGACGGAACGCGAGGCGGACGCTTTCGGAATCAACACCGCGCGCGAAGCCGACGGCATGGCGAAAGTTGCGCTCAAACTCGGCGTTTATCGCAAGCTCAATCCGGGGCCGCTCGAGGAATTTGTTTTCTTCGACCATCCAAGTGGCCGGGCGCGGATTCGCATGGCGATGGATTGGAAAGCGGCGCATTTGCCGGCGGGAGATGTCGATCCAGGCGGCCCGGCGACCGGGACGCAAACGCAGCCGTGAACTACTTTTCTCTAGCTGAAGTCTCGCGGTCGCTGTGACGGCGCGGCCGCGGTGAGCGCGAACTTGCGGCGGCGAATCAGCGCCAGATTGCGAATGCAGATAAACGAATTCGGCAGATAAGCAAGAATTCTAACCGGGTCTCGCCGGAAAGATGAAATAAAGACACATGATGATACTTCCGGCGATGCCGATGATTCGCGCCCCAACGGCCCGGGCCGATGAGAAGAATGCGCTTCATCAATGTGTCACTTCGAGCAACTTGGCACGCCGGCGAAATTAGGGTCGCTCGTCGATCGGCACGACCTTTTTACCGACCGGTTCGCCGACGTATTCGCTCAGCGGGCGATAAAGTCGATTGTCTTCGAGCTGCTCGAGCACGTGCGCAGTCCAGCCGGCGGTTCGTGCAATCGCAAAAACCGGCGTGAAAAGATCGGTCGGGATACCTAACGAGTAGTAAACGGTTGCGGAATAGAAGTCCACGTTCGCGTTTAAGTTCTTTTTCTCCTTCATCAACTCGGCGATCCGTTGGCTCATCCGAATCCACTTCGGCTCGCCGATCTTTTCGCTGAGCTTTATCGCCATGGCGCGCAGATGCGGCGCCCGCGGGTCGAGTGTTTTATAAACGCGATGTCCGATGCCCATGATTTTCTTTTTCTGCACGAGTTGCTTGTCGATGTACGCGTCCACTTTGTCTTCGCTTCCGATTTCCTCGAGCATGTGAATGACCTCTTCGTTCGCACCACCATGTAATGGACCCTTCAACGTTCCGATCGCCGATGTGATCGCGGAATACATGTCGCTCAGGGTCGAGATCGTGACGCGGGCGCTAAAGGTGGACGCATTCATCCCGTGATCGGCGTGCAAGACAAAGGCCACATCCAGCGTGTCGGCCGCTTCTTTGCTCGGCGGTTCGCCGGTCATTAAGTAAAGAAAATGCGCCGCCTCACTTAAATCTTCCCGCACCGGTGGCAGCGGCTGACTGTTTCGCGCCCGATGAAAATACGCCGCGATCACGCCGATCTTCGCCGTAATGCTGCGGGCGCGTTGCTTGCCCATCTCGACCGTCGCTTCCTTGCGGATGTTTGGATCGTAAAGGCCGAGCATCGATACGCCAGTGCGAATGACATCCATGGGCGCAGCATTCTTCGGCGCGGCCTTGATAAAATCGACAACGCCCTCGGGCAAATTTCGCTGACTACGCAGTTGATTCACAAAGCCCTCGAGTTCTTTGCGATTCGGCAGCTTGTTGTTCCAAAGAAGATAAACAACTTCCTCGTAACTAACTTTCCCGGCCAGCTCGTTGATATCGTAGCCGCAGTAAATGAGTTGGCCTTTGTCGCCAATGACGTCGCTCAACCGCGTGGTGTTCGCGACGACGCCTTCAAGTCCGCGGGAAGTCATTCCGTGCCCTTCATTCTTTTAATTAACGTATCCGCCATTGTCGCCGGTGTGTCCGCAACCGCAATTCCCGCGGCTTTGAGCGCTGAGATTTTTCCCGTGGCGGTTCCCTTTCCGCCGGACACAATCGCGCCTGCATGACCCATGCGACGGCCCGGCGGCGCAGTCATCCCGGCGATGAAAGCGGCGACAGGTTTCTTGCAATTGTTTTTAATCCACGCTGCCGCTTCTTCTTCAGCAGATCCGCCGATCTCGCCGATCAGGATCATCGCGTCTGTGTATCGATCTTCATTGAAAAGTTTGACTGCGTCGAGGTGCGACAAACCGCCGATCGGGTCGCCGCCGATGCCGATGCAGGTCGATTGGCCATGACCGCGCGACGTCAATTGCCACACCGCCTCGTATGTGAGCGTGCCTGAGCGCGAGATCACGCCCACGTTTCCCGGTTTATGAATGTAACCCGGCATAATGCCGATCTTGCACGCGCCCGGAGTGATGATGCCGGGACAATTCGGCCCGATCAGGCGGGAATTTTTGCCCGCCATCTCTGCCTTCACCCGCATCATGTCCATCACCGGAATTCCTTCCGTGATGCAAATCACGAGCTCCATGCCTGCATCGACTGCTTCCAGAATTGAATCGGCGGCCGCAGCAGCGGGCACGAAAATCATCGACACATTGCAATTCGTTTTTTGGCGCGCTTCCCAAACCGTATCGAACACGGGCACCTTACTATCGAACATTTGTCCGCCTTTTCCCGGCGTCACGCCTGCGACCACATTCGTGCCGTACTCCATGCACTGCCGCGTATGAAACGCGCCCGCGCTTCCCGTGATTCCCTGCACGAGCAGCCGCGTGTTCTTATCGACTAAGACAGGCATGGGACGAATGACGAATGACGAAACAATGACGAAGCTAGAATGACGAACAAATCGTGATCGCTATTTCGACTTTCCGGCTTCGTCATTTTTTCTTGCGCTTGTGGACGACTAACTTGTTGCCGTCGGGGTCGCGAAACTGCGCCATC
>JBAQJG010000007.1:0-4384 GCA_049300145.1 Chthoniobacterales bacterium
GTATGGGAGTGGAGTAGCTAAGGACGGATACCTAAAGCTTGGGAGCACAATACAAACTCTCAGCGGATCACCTTCCGATAATGACCTGGATAGGGACGCAAATGGAATAGCGACAGTTTACGACAAACGAAATGATTCAACTTTATTGCTAGCCCAAGTCCACGTGTTCTTATGTAAGTTCCATAATCGATTGCTCGACGATGTCATTGCTGGTAAGATTCCAAGCGTATCTGATGGAGACCCGTTTGAGCACACAAAGCGCCTCGTTACCTGGCACTATCAATGGATAATTCGGAATGACCTGCTTCCCAAGCTTGTGATGTCTGATGTGTTGGAGGATATCACTTTGCATTGGCCGCGACTGTACCGCCCGCAAACTAGAAGGGCTTCCATCCCTGTCGAATTTTCACTTGCGGCATTTCAGTTCGGCCACGCCGCGGTGAATTTCCTCTACAACATCAACCGGAATTTTATCAGCTGTCCGCAAGAAGCAACGATGCACCTGACCGGCTTTGGCCATTTCCAGTGGCCGGCCGGTACTGGCGCTTTCTTCAATCATCTTCCCGAAAAGTTTGTACTTGATGCCGGCAGACTGTTTGGGTGGGCACCGCGAGCAAAGCAGAACTTTGCTGCGATCATTGGTACTCTGATAACAGAAGGCCTCTACAAAATACCGGAGGCTTTTAGTGTCCTGGTGAATAATGAACCTGCGAACGATACGGGCTTGACAATCCTGGCTCGCAAAGGCGTTTCGATGTTCAGTTTGCCTGAAGCGACACTATTGCGTGGATCAGCCGTTGGTCTGCCTTCTGGTCAACAGGCGTGTCAGCTCGCAGGCATTCAACAGCTAGGACCAGATCAGCTCACGTACGGTGACGATTTGCGGGAATTTCTTTATCGTAATGGCATGCTGCATAGAACCCCTTTGTTCTATTATCTATTGCGAGAAGCGGAAGTCGCGGGTCGGGCGTCACCTGATCGGCCACCTGGAACACGGCTAGGGCCACTCGGAAGCCGTATCGTTGCCGAAGTAATTCTCGGTATTCTCACGGCGGATCCGGACTCCTACCTCTACGCCAATTGGCAGCCGCCGGACATTTCAATCGAATCCGGACATCTCAAGATCCGAATCGATAGCCTGAAAAAACTCATGTTTTACGCCAAGGATTACAAAAGCCCGCGGCAATAACTGGTTTCATCGACGATAACTCACTTCACCAGCTTTTCCGGGATCTGCGAGGCAAAGTTCTCGAAAAAGTTAGGATTCTTCTCAAAACGCACTTGGCCTTGTAAATCAAAACAGCCGAGGAACTCTGTGCGCCTAGGCTGTTTTTGTCGGATGAACCGCTCGGACGAGCAGTCGGAAATGCGCTCGAAGTGACGGAGTGCGTCGAAACGTTGCGGGGCGGCGTCCGGGCGATCTCCCCAAGTTGATTATCGATCTTTGCCGAGAAAGTTTCGACGACTCCACAAAAATGCCTGAACGACGGCAGCGCTGGGAACACCCAGTCGGTCGCGCCTTTGATGCGCCTTCGTACATGCTCGCGTTATTTGCGGGTTAACGAAGGACTCTTGATCTCGACGGAAAGTTCACACGTGAAGCGCGGCTTGAAGCGCAACGCGATGGCGCACCGCCGCTCGATTTGAGTGACGGCGACGATCTTATGCAGAAGAAAGACTTCAGCTCGGAATCAGTGTAAAGGAAAAGATAGTCGAGGAAGTTGTGGTCGACAAAAACTGGTTTGTTAGTTTGTAAGAATTCGCAAAACCCTTCGCACTGATTGAACGATTCTAGTCATCACGTGGAAACAGTCCAACCCAGTCTTCGTGATTCGCGTGAAGCAGCGGGATCGTGTTGTTTGGACAACGATGGACGAACACTAAGAGTAGTCCGCAGTCGCCGAAGCCTTTTGGGTTAGCTCGATTAGCTTGGCGACAATATCGCAGAAGGATTGACTTTTCTTCGTCCCTGAAGTGAGAACACTCGGGTGCAAATATATTATCGGAATTTTGCAACCGCGCGCAGCAACGGACTTCCATATCTGTTTCTTCCCGAATCCGTTGAATCGCTGCCGTAGTCGCGGCAACAAGCACAAGGAAAACCCGTGGCCCGCCAGCAAGCAATTCTTCAAAGATGTCTCTCCATGAATCGCTGGCTTGAGTCCCCGTTCCCGAGAAATCATCAATCAGAACCACTGTGTCTTCAGGGCCAATGTTATTTCGCACAAGTTCGCTACGATGGATAAAAAGCGAGTTGAATTGCCGCTTCGTTAATGAGTTAGCCATTCGAAACTCATGGACCATTCGGTCCCCGCTTTCTCCTGCGCTTCCAGAGAAGGCAACAAAAAACCAGCGACCTCTGCGTCTCCGCTGCGTGATGTGCCAACCTTCAAGGCTCGCCAACACTTGTCTGAAGCAAGTCTGAATGTGCTGATATCCTATGAAATGGACAGCATCCAAGACCCGCGCAGCCAAGTCCTGATCCTTTGTCGAAAAGCAATTCAGCCAAAGTTCGATCAGCGTCTGAGTAACCTGGCTACGATATCCGGAGAAAACAGCAAGCCATCTTAGGTAACGTCGCGTATTGATCGCGGCGCCGCGATTCAACGGGCTTCTCATCTCAGCGAAGCTTATCTGCTTGTTTTAACTTTTTTTGGAGAATCTCGACTAACTGCGACATAGCTTGCCAGAGTTCTTCCTCGCCATAAAACTGTTGGGTGTCTAACTCCGCCACGAGCGATTGGACGGACGCTATCTTTTTGGTCAAGGCCTTAGCCTCTGCATGGACGCTCGCCTCCTCAATTTCCAGAAAGTTTAGGGGGATGGTGCGATCCTCGGCAAACTTTTGCAATCTTCTTGAGAAGATTGGCATGGCTTTAATCCTTTTTGCATTCGTGATGTGTTGCTTGATCAGCCGAAAATCAGTCACTGCCTTGATCGTTCGCGGTTCCTCCTGGTATTTGACCAGCATTTGTCGGGCGAATCTTTTCCTAGAAAACCAAGTGAAATTGGCTACTTCTTTATCGTGAGTCACGGCGTATAGTTCGATGAAGAAATCCGACTTGACTCGACGGTCAGGATCCGGATCGAGCATCATGTCCTGGAACTTTCTGTCGTAGGAAATCAGCTTTTTGCATCTGACGATTACGGCTTCTTCTAAACCCGTTAATTCCGAAAGACGCGCATTGTTTTTATCGCCCGTCTCTTCCATCAATACCTGGACCTTCAGTGCCGTGGGCATTAATTCCCAATCCTCGCGAAGTTTATGGATCTGGAACATCGTAACGATGTTCTGAACCAAACTCGGCTCAGGCACCTGATTTACCGGCACCTCCTTTAGGCCGACGACGCGAGCGCACATCCATCGTCGCTGTCCGTCGAGGATTACGTAACGCTTCTTCGCCTTCTCCCAATACACCGTTAAAGGGACCAAGATTCCGACACGCTCAATGGACTGTCGAAGAACCTCCATTGGTTTTCGGTCAAAGAGCCACCGCGGATTGTGCGGATTGGCAAAGAGCTTTGCGGTCCGCACCTGCTTAACGCCGATGGGACCCGCGGCGATTTTGGAATGAGCCATTCTCAGCGCTTTGTTAATTGTAAATCAGCGTTTCGTCGGCCGTACGGCGATTCGCAGCAAAACCAGCAATGTTCCGGCGTACGCCGACGCTTTTGGATTTAAAACCTTTGCGCAAGATGCTCGCTTCAGCTGACTCGGCATAGCTGACGAGGAACTTAATCTTGCAGTCGGCGAGTTTTTCCATCTCTTCACGAAGCTTCTTAACCTGGTCGGCATCAAAGGACGTGGCGTCATACTCATTGAACATCCGACGCGCCGTAATCGAGAATGGCGGATCCATGTAGACAAAGTCGCCCGGTAGGGCGTGCTGAAGTGATTTAGTAAAGTCGCCAGTAACTAACTTTGCTTTTTTTAGAGCCTTTGACGCTGACCGTAGACTCTGTGACTTCGGAATCTTTCCACTTCCATCGCCGCCGTAAGGCACATTAAATCGACCCTGCCGATTTGTCCGATAGAGTCCGTTGAAACAGCACCGATTAAGGTAGATGAAACGCGCAGCTCTCGCCGAACGAGGTAAAAATTCCGGAGCGATGGCTCGTAATTCGAGGTACCGTTCCTTGCTCTTGCGCCATTCTGACAATTGTTGAATCACATCCGCGACTCGATATTTCACTTCAATATACGTGTGCATCAGTTCCGGATTAATGTCCCCTAGCAGCGCCTTATCCGGTAGCAGATCGAAGAAGACGCACGCCGATCCGGCAAACGGCTCCACATAGCGCGTGAAATCATAGCCGATAAGATCCGTAAGAATCGGCAACAATTGACGTTTGCTGCCCGCCCAACGGAGGAACGACATCATTT
>JBAQJG010000008.1:0-1827 GCA_049300145.1 Chthoniobacterales bacterium
GCCCCATACGACGATTGGCATCGCCAAGCTTGGGCGGGTGGCTTTGTTCTTCTCGCCTTGATCCTAGTGGTCAATATTATCGCAAAACTGGTGTTGGCTCGAGGCATCCATCCCGCCCATTAGAGGCATCCGTTTTTGAGCGGCATCGAATTTGCAGATGCCGCTTGCCTTAACCGAAGCGGCCGGAGATATAGTCTTCGGTTTGTTTTTCTTTCGGATTTTCGAAAATCACGGTGCTGAGATTGTATTCGATCAATCTCCCCATGAAAAAAAACGCGGTTCGATCTGCGACACGCGCAGCTTGCTGCATATTGTGAGTGACGATCACCACTGTGTAATCTTTTGCCAGGGTTAACATCAGTTCTTCCACCTTGGCGGTAGCGATCGGATCCAGCGCCGCACACGGTTCGTCCATCAGCAAGACTTCCGGTCGATTCGCGATCGCCCGTGCAATGCACAACCGTTGCATTTGCCCGCCGGAAAGTCCCAGCGCGCTCTCGTGAAGGCGGTTTTTGACCTCATCCCACAGCACGGCGCCTCGCAGGCTCGTTTCGACCACTTCGTTCAGGACGTTCCGGTTTCTTTCGCCGGCCATGCGCAGGCTGAAAATGACGTTATCGAAAATCGATTTTGGAAACGGGTTAGGCTTCTGAAAAACCATGCCTATTTTGAACCGCAAATCGAGAATATCGAGTTTTGGGTCATAAAGGCTCTGTTGTTTAAGTCGGATATCACCGGTGTGGCTTGTGTGCGCGATAAGGTCGTTCATTCGGTTGAAGTTCCGGAGAAGAGTGGTTTTTCCGCAGCCCGAAGGGCCGATGAAGGCCGTAATCTGCTTTTCCGGGATCGCCATATTGACGTCGAAAAGCGCCTGCTTTTGGCCGTAGAAAAAACTGTAATCCTCCACCTCCAAAAATTTAGAAGCCTGCGCGGTTGCTGGCGCTTCGTCAACGGAATCGGAGACGCGCCCCTGGGAGGTTGCCTTTGGATTGTTTGTAGCGACGGATGTCAGGGCCCAGTCGGCGTTTGAAGAACTCATATCGTTTAATTAGAGACGGCGAGTTGGACGACTTCGCAAAGACTACCGATCTATGTGCAAATGTCGAATCGAACCTATGGAGCAACAGTTCGGAAGCGAGGACAGAAATGTTACGATCGTGTGACATATCCAGACAACGACTTGAAAATAAGATACTTCGAGCCAGTGACTTCCTAAGCTCATAATCGCCACAATTACCCGTTGGCGGGGACAGTGATTTGCGCTCATGTCTTCAGGGCCAAAATTCAGATGAACTCAAGTACTCGCGTTCTCGTCAACGGCTTCGGTCGAATTGGTCGCTTAGCGCTGCGTGCCGGCTGGGATAGATCCGACATCGAATTTATTGGTATCAACGAGATCAAGGGTGGCTCTGAGACTGCTGCCCACTTGCTCCAGTTCGACTCAGTGCAAGGCCGCTGGACTGGACACGAAGCAAAAGCAAACGGAAACCAGACCATCACCATCGATGGCCATGCAATACCATTCACAGAAAAAGGCATCTCCGGGCGAGGTTCCTTGCGGTGCCACTGATGTCGTGCTGGAGTGCACCGGCAAGTTCCGCACGGTCGAGTCATTGAAGGGCTATTTCGCAGCCGGCGCACGAAAAGTAATCGTCGCGGCGCCGGTAAAAGAAGGAGCGCTTAATCTCGTCATGGGAGTGAACGATTACCTTTATGAACCAGCGAAACACCATCTTCTAACCGCTGCTTCGGCACCACGAACTGCTTAGCCCCGCTGGTAAAAGTGATCCATGAAAGAATCGGAATTCGCCACGGTGTTATCACCAC
>JBAQJG010000009.1:0-6675 GCA_049300145.1 Chthoniobacterales bacterium
GAGTAAGTCCGTGCCGCTCGACCATTTCCGGAGTCACCGGCGGATCGATAGTGGCGCTAATCATCGGCACCGCACGTTACCCGTTCCGCGCCGCGTCTCAACGGCTCAATTTCGCAACCGATGCTCGGCGCTACTCAACGCCGCGGTTTTTTTACATGAGGGATCGAATACTTCCGGCGCTTTTCAAGTCTAACCATTTACGAACGCGCTCATATCGAGCGGTCCGTGAAACGCCTGCCGCAAAACCAGGCAGGCAGGGTTAACTAGTGGAAAGGAAACACATGAAACGAACAATCGTTAGTTTTGCTTGTGCGCTGATTGCGCCTTTGGCGTTTGCGCAAATGAGCACGACTACAGAGCAAACGACAGCGACGCAACCAACGACGACGACGACGGAAACGACCGCAACATCGACAACTGCTTCCGGCACCGTGACGACATACACGCCCGGCAGGACGATCGTTGTGCAAAGCGAATCCGGAAATCCCGTCAGCTTTATGCTCGGCAAGACCGTGCATTATGTGAACAAAGCGGGGAAAACCGTCAAACACGCGTTCATCAAGCCTGGCACGAAAGTGCAGGTCGTTTACACGAAGAGTGGCGACGAAATGATCGCCGGCCGCGTGGTAGTTGACGAAGATTAAGCGAAAGTAATTCGCAAACTCAAAGCCGCAGGGTTCTGTGTGAATCCTGCGGCTTTTTTATTTGTGGATGAGGATTTCTGTGCTTTTGATCGAGAACCAGGTGCCCGATGTCGATTTCGCTAGGACAACCGTGTGACGAGGGTCTCGTCCTTTCGAGAGGAGCCACGGCCCCGTGCACAGAGGCTTCGGCTCGGTGGATTCTGGTGGCGACCATTCTCGGGTCGAGCATGGCATTCATCGACGGGACAGTCGTGAATGTGGCGCTAGCGAAATTGCAGGCAAATCTGGACGCAACGGTTCCGCAAGTGCAATGGGTGATGGAAGCCTACTCGCTTTTGCTGGCTGCGTTTTTACTCTTGGGGGGTTCGCTCGGAGATCATTATGGACGGCGGCGCCTCTTTCTCCTCGGAGTAGTTGTGTTTGCCTTGGCATCTCTTTGGTGCGGCCTGGCGCCGAATATTGGTCAACTCATCGCGGCTCGAGCTTTGCAAGGTCTTGGCGGCGCGCTCTTGGTGCCCGGCAGTCTCGCGATCATTGGCGCATCATTTAGCGAAAGGAGCAGAAGCAGCGCAATCGGGACGTGGTCGGCCTTCACCGCGATCACGACGGCGATTGGTCCTGTCGTCGGCGGCTGGTTAATCGAACAAGTCTCCTGGCGCGCCGTGTTCTTTATCAATCTTCCGCTCGCTTTGATTGTGGTGATTATTTCGTTTTTCCATGTGCCGGAAAGTCGGGACGAAACCGAAAGGCAGAAATTGGATTGGGCAGGCGCAATATTGACCGTTATCGGCCTCGGGTTGCTTACTTACGGGTTGATCGAGTCGTCACGATCGGGCTTCGCCAACTTCGCCGTGATCGGAACTCTCGCGGGCGGGACAGTTGTCCTCCTTCTTCTCCTTGGATTTGAAGCGCGCGCTCCAAATCCCATGATACCAGCCGCGTTGTTTCGCTCCCGCAACTTCAGCGGAGCCAATCTCCTGACGTTTCTCCTCTACGGCGCACTCAGTGGCGCTCTTTTCTTCTTCCCATTGAATCTGATTCAAGTGCAGCGTTATTCCGCCACGGCGGCCGGAGCGGCGTTACTTCCGTTCACGTTGATCCTCTTTCTTCTTTCTCGCTCGGGCGGTGGTCTCGTTGAACGGTTAGGCGCGAAAACGACTCTCGTTATCGGGCCGATCATCGTCGCGGCCGGTTTCGTTCTCTTCGCTTTTCCCAGTGTCGGGAGCAATTACTGGCAGACGTTCTTCCCCGCGGTCGTTGTGCTGGGATTGGGCATGGCCACAAGCGTCGCGCCCCTTGCCGCCACCGTAATGAACGCAGTTACCGAAAATCGCGTTGGGATCGCATCCGGAATCAACAATGCCATTTCAAGATGCGCCGCGCTGCTGGCGATCGCCGCGTTTGGAATTGTGATGTTGCACGTTTTCGATCATTCCCTTGACCGGCGTTTGGCTGCGCTCGAACTCTCGCCCAAGACGCGCCAGGTGCTCGATGCGGAACGCGTGAAATTGGCGGGAGCAACTTTGCCCGAAGAGATCGCGCCGTCGCTCCGCGTGGCAATCCGGCGGGCCATTAACGATTCTTTCGTGAAAGGATTTCGATATATCATGCTCGTCGGGGCCGGTCTTTCGGTGGCTAGCGCGATCAGCTCATTCGTGCTCATCGACGGAAGGCGAAATTCGCCTAAATGATCTCTGCCGTTTTTTGCCCTCGAGGAAATCGTAGCCGTAGAATGCAGGTGGTGGCCCTGAGCGTTGCGGCGCCGTTTGCGTTTCGAGCCTAATTCGCCTACACAATTTCCATGGCCTTTGACCTGAAGGAAATCGTGGCCGCGCGGCTGGGCGAGAACTACCAGCTGCACGAGCGGCACATCAATCGCACCCTCGTAGCGGCGCAGCGAGTGATCGGGTTCGACAAAGTGTATGCGCGGGCCGAGGGCGCGTATCTCTACGATATGGATAACCAGGCGTATCTCGATTTTCTCAGTGGCTACAGCGTTTTCAATATTGGCCGAAACCATCCGGCGGTGAAACAGGCGATTCGTGACGTGCTCGATCTCGATCTGCCGAACATGGTGCAGATGGATTGCTCGCTGCTAAGTGGCTTGCTGGCCGAGGCGCTGACGAAACGCACACCGCCGTATCTCGATGCAGTTTTCTTTTGCAACTCGGGCACGGAGGCAATGGAAGGCGCGCTCAAATTTGCGCGCGGCGCGACCGGACGAAAACGCGCGGTGTCCCTCGACAGCGCATTTCATGGACTGAGTCTTGGCTCGCTCTCTTTGATGGGGTGCGAAAGCTTTACGGAGGGCTTCGGGCCGTTGATGGAAGGATTCGACGCGCGCGTGCCCTTTGATGATGTCGATGCGTTGGATCGACAATTACGTTCGCGCGACGTCGCGGCCTTCGTGATCGAGACGGTGCAAGGCAAGGGCTGCAAATCGCCCAAGACAGAGTTTTTTGTGCGAGCGCAGGAACTTTGCCGCAAGTACGGCACGCTCCTCATTTCCGATGAAGTGCAGACCGGACTTGGCCGCACCGGAAAGATGTTTGGCTTCCAGCATTGGGATCTCGAGCCGGACATCATCACGCTGGCAAAAACCTTGAGTGGCGGTTACGTGCCGTGCGGCGCGATCGTGACGCGGCGCGAAATTTATCAAAAAACTTTTAGCCGAATGGATCGCTGCGTCGTGCATTCGACGACGTTCGGCCGGAACAATCTGGCGATGGCGTGCGGACTAGCCGCCCTCGAAGTGATCGATTCCGAAAACTTGATCGACAACGCGGCGCGGATGGGCGCGCTGCTCATGGAAAAGATCGACAGGTTGCGCGCGAAACATTCTTTCATCAAAGAAGTGCGCGGGAAAGGGCTCATGATCGCGATCGAGTTTCATGAGCCACAGGAGTTCAAATTGAAGATGGCGTGGAAACTTCTGCACAAGATCGATAAAGTGCTCTTCGCGCAGATGATCGTGACGCAAATGTTGAGCAAGCATCGCATTCTCACGCAGGTCGCCGGACACGGAATGGACGTATTGAAGATTTTGCCGCCGCTCATTATCGGCGAGCGTGAGATCGATTTCTTCGTAAGCGCGCTCGATGATGTGCTCACGGATTGTCGAAAGTTTCCCGGACCAATGTGGGAGCTGGGAAACAATTTCGTGCGAGCTGCTCTCGGCTCAAAGCGCCCGATCGAAGCGCGCCCCACGGTTTCGGCTTAGCGGCATTTTCAATTGTCCATCCTGCTTTGCAGGCTTACGCTGAATGTGCGTCGAGCGGCAAGCGCTCGATTGTTACGGAGGAAGAAAAAGTATGAGCACTGCTGTTGCTGAAGAGAAAAAAACCAAGTTGAGCCAGCTCGATCAGCTCAAGAAATTCACCAAGGTCGTCGCCGACACGGGCGACTTTGAGTCGATAAAAGATTTCAAGCCGCAAGACGCAACGACCAATCCAAGTCTGATCTATGCGGCGACGCAAAAGCCGCAATATGTGCATTTGCTGGACGAAGTGATTGCCGATCGGAAGAAATCCGGCTTGAGCGGCGCCGCCCAGATCGAAGACATCTGCGATCATCTGCTCGTGCAATTTGGTTGCGACATTCTCGAAATTGTACCGGGCCGCGTTTCCACAGAGACGGACGCGCGTTTGTCGTTCGATGTGGAAGGCTCGATAAAAAAAGCGCGCCAGTTGATAAAGCTTTACGAAGAGCGGAAAATCCCGCGCGAGCGAGTGCTGATCAAAATTGCATCAACGTGGGAAGGCATCATGGCCGCCGAGCAGGTTCAAAAGGAGGGAATCAAATGCAATCTGACGCTGATGTTTTCTTTGCCGCAGGCGGTGCGATGCGCGGAAGCAAAAGTGCAACTGATCTCGCCTTTTGTCGGCCGGATTTATGATTGGTACAAAGCCGCGAACAAGCGCGATTACTCCGGGCCGGAAGATCCGGGGGTGCAGTCGGTGCAGGAAATTTACACCTACTACAAA
Source organism: Chthoniobacterales bacterium (assembly GCA_049300145.1). GTDB lineage: Bacteria > Verrucomicrobiota > Verrucomicrobiia > Chthoniobacterales > UBA10450 > AV133. The sequence continues at coordinate 4,628 of JBAQJG010000009.1, forward strand.
AAGTTCGGCTACAAAACCGAAGTGATGGGCGCAAGTTTCCGCAACGTTGGCCAAATCATTGAGCTGGCCGGTTGCGATGCACTCACCATCAGCCCTGAGTTGATGAAGGAGCTTTCCGAATCGTATGAGCCAGTTGAGCGCAAGCTCGATCCTGAGAAGGCCAAGAAAGCCGACGTGGATCGCCTCGAGCTGGATGAAAAGAAGTTCCGTTATCTCCTGAACGATAATGCGATGGCCACGGAAAAAACCGCGGAAGGCATTCGTAAATTTGCCGCGGACATCGTGAAGCTTGAGAAATTCGTCGCCAGCAAACTGTAGGCTGATCGAGCAGTCCCCTGCTCGATGATAAATTAGGCGGCGCAGCCGCATTTTATTTAGCGTCGCCCCCGAAAAAGCATTCGGGGCCGATCCACCATGTTCAATGTAGTTTTAATTGAGCCAGAGATTCCGCCGAATACCGGCAACGTCGGACGGCTTTGTCTGGCCGCCGAATCGACGCTGCATTTAGTGAAGCCGCTCGGCTTTACGCTGGAAGATAGGCAGCTCAAGCGCGCAGGTTTGGATTATTGGGATGAAGTCGATGTCCGGATTTGGAATTCATTCGCTCAATTACAACAAGCGCAATTGCCCGGCGCCCGATATTTCTTCCTGACCACGAAAGCGAAACGCGCTTACCACGAGATCAAGTTTAGTCCGGGCGATTTTTTTGTCTTTGGCCGCGAAACCAAAGGCTTGGCGGAAAAATTGCTCGCGGCGAACGTTGACAATTGCATCACCATCCCAATGCATGGCACACGCAGTCTGAATCTGGCTACTGCGGTCGCGATTGTTTTGTTCGAAGCCGTGCGTCAGAAAAAAACTAAACCTGGAGATACAACCGCAGCGGTTTGAATAGGAGATAATTAACGACGTTGAATAAGTGCGCTCTCAAAGTGGTCTAACTTGCTAATGAAAGTTGAGGGAAAACTATGAAGAGCATTCTTTATTCAATATGTATTGGAACGCTCGCGCTGGCGCTTACAGCGTGGGGCGAGCAAGTTCAGGGCACGGGCAGTGCCAAGACTAAGGCAAATGCGCGCGGCGCAGCGAGCGCTCAGCACGCCAGAACGGGCAGCGCGACGGTAAGAAACGCCGCAGCGGTAAAAACGCGAGACAACGTTTCGGCCGCACGGTTTCATCCGCGGACGAGTGCGACGGTTCGCGAGCGAGGCGTGACAAACGTTAGAAGCAGTCGCGTCCAGCCCCGTAGCCAGGTTGCGGCCAATCATGCGCGAAACGTCGACCTGAATCGCGCAAGGAGCTTCAATCGCGATCAAAACGTGGCGATCAACCGTCAACGAAACGCCGCGGTCGCTCGGGAACGAAGTCTGGCCGTCAATCGTCAACAGAACGCCGCGTTTAATCGGGGAAGAAATCTGGCGTTTGCTCGTCAACAAAACGCCGCGATCAGTCGCGAAAGAAATGCGAGGATTACGAACAACTGGCGAAGCGCCCGCTTCAGCGGTCAGTCATACGCCGCGTTTCGTAATTATCACAGGCAATGGCACGATCGCGGTTGGTGGAGAAGCAATTATGATCGGATTATCTTCGTAAGTAGCGGCTGGTATTACTGGAACTCTGGTTACTGGTATCCGGCCTGGGGTTACGCTTCAGGAGCTTACTATCCCTACGATGGCCCCATTTACGGCTACAATGACCTTACGCCCGATCAGGTGGTCGTGAACGTGCAGGCGCAATTGCAGCGCGACGGTTATTACTCTGGGCCGGTTGACGGAGTTCTCGGTCCGATGACCCGGCAGGCAATCGCGGCCTTTCAAGCTGACCACGGCCTGGCCGTCACTTCTGCAGTGGACCGGCCGACGCTGTCATCGCTCGGTTTGGCTTAATTCACAAAAGTATTCGAGAGCCGCATGGTTTAACCATGCGGTTCTTTGCTTTCCCGGATTCTAGTTTTTGAATTTTCTTGGGCATCCAAAAAGCCTTGTAGGGACGTTGAATAAATACCAACCTCGCAAAGTCGAAGAACTTAGAAGGCACACGATTATGAA
>JBAQJG010000010.1:0-19775 GCA_049300145.1 Chthoniobacterales bacterium
GGTTTGTGTCGACCAGCAGCAATACCAGAAGGTCATCGTCCCGCAGCTCATCAATATGACTTACAAAGTACATCTCGGTTTGTTCGAAGAAGATGTGATCCTCAAGCTCAAGACCTACAACTACGACGTGATCGTCATCTACGAAAACTTCAAAGGCTCCACTTTGCAGACGAATCCGCTTTTACGCGAACTGATCCAGGAACCGGACGCACAGCGGCGCCAGCATTTCGTCGTGCTCCTCAGCCATTCCTTTGCCACCAATGATGCCATGAGCGCATTCGCCCACAGTGTCGATCACATCATTAACATCGCCGATCTCGCCAATTTCCAACCGGTCCTGCGACGCGGGGTCGCGCAGCATCAGGAACTTTATCGTTCCTTTAACGAGATGACGAAGAGCGTCCAGGCGCTCTAATTTATCGCGAGCTAAGGAACAGTGGCGGGTCTTCGTCCTGGCCAACGTCCGATCCACGTGCCCCAACCATAGAGACCAAGCGGTTCCAATTGCCCGGCGCTGACCAGCGCGTTTACTTGCGGCTTGGTCAGGACCTCCTTACTTTTGGCGCCGGGCATGTAGTAATCGTCGATTACAATCCAACAGCCGTCCGCAATCAGATCGTGGAATAGATCGAGGTCACGTTTCACGTTGCCGTCGGCGTCGATCACTAGCAATCCGACGCTGCCTGGCTGTAACTGCCGCCGGACCGCCGCAATTGTCTCGTCCTTCCACGAGTATCCCTCGACTAGCGTGATCAGATGAGCGACACCGAATTTGGCTAGATTTTTCTTCAAATCTTTGAGAATATTCTTCGTGGGCAGCGTCGGATGATCACATCGGCCGCCTGGCTCGATGGTGATGATTGCCTTCGGCTGACTAGAATCGCGGACACCGTAGGCCGCCGCGGTCGTGGAACCGCCCAGATAGGGACCAATCTCCAGAATATGTCCCGAGCCTATCTTCGCGAAATGATAGATCAGGGTAAGCACATCCAAATGGAGCATCGAGTGTTTGCGCCGCATTTTCTGCAACTCGCTGTTAACAGGATGACCGCGGTATTCCGCCAAGGTCTGCATCAGTGCGAAACAGTTTTCCAGAGCCGGGTTCATAAAGTTATCGGCTCGCTCTTCGTTCCTGCCGTGTATTCCGGAGGCGAATAAACATTAAGAATCACGGCCGGCTTCGCAGCCCGATTCGTGAAGCGATGTCTCCAGAGCGGAATGATAATCACGTCCCATCTCGTCAAGCTCGGATGTTCATCGCCAACTTCGGCCAGTCAATCCCCCTTTGCGATTGCCGGCGAATTTGCGCCGCTTCGCGCATGAAATTCGGGTTTCGCACGATTTCGGTGGCGGCTTGCTCGTTTGAAGGGTTCCGTTCGAACAAAGAGAGACAATCGATCAATCGCCGGCCGCGCCAATTAACCAGCTCTTGCCGCCGACAATGCAGACCGGACCGCACACAGAACTCACGAAACAGACTGGCACTCATGGTCGGATTACGATTGTGCTCCCAGTCGAAGATCCTGGCCTTTCTCAGCAGTTTTCTCATCGGCCGGGGCAAGCGTTCGCGCATGGAGTTTGCGTACTGGCCAAGATTTGAATGATGAACGAACCCCTTGGCGCCGATCTTCAACTTTCTTCCTAACTCGCTTAGGTAGTCTTCGAGCACGTCACGAGCGGGGTGGACCAGGGAATCAAAGCTGAACACAAAATCAATTGAGTCCTCGCTGAGCATGGAGAGTGACCGCCCATCGTTGACGTAGTAGCTGAGCCGGGAATCCCCGGCGAACCGCTGCCGACATGCATCGATGCATTCCTCCTTGCGATCGAGGGCGAGTAGATGCTTGCAGTGGTCCCTTAAGTAGTGTGTCCATCGCCCGTAGCCCGCTCCGATTTCAAGAATAATACCGGCAGGAAGGCATTCCCCCACGCGGGGAAGAATTGCGCCGAACCATTGCGCGGCAGAATTGCCCCAGGGCTCCGACCATTCCTCTCCGGCATCCTTCCAATCGTATTTCATCAGACTGAAAGTCTATCTCGAACAATCAGGCATGACTATCGCTCTTCGACTGGCAACAGTGGCTAAGGGTTCGATGTTCATTATGGACATTGCGGAACTCTCCGGCCCGAATCGACACGCAACCAGCGCTCACAATCACTAGGATGTAAGCTCCTAAAATCTGGATCGTGCGCGCGCCTCGCCGCGGCGGCGAAGTTTCCCGTCGCGACCATCTTCTGTCGCGATCCGCATCTATCCCGCGTCGCGCGCGTACCAATCCACTTTGCGCGTCACATACATCACAATCGCCAGGACAACGAAGAGCGCGATGGCGCCCATGAGCAAGGCATAATCCTGCTGCCGTAAAGTGATATAAAGAAATGTGTACACGCCGGCTAGTCCGGCGCCAATCATGAGCGTGCGCATGCCGCCGCCAAGGAAGAAATTGCAATACCACGCGATGAGTAGTGTCGATGCAACCGCCGCGACCAGGTACGCCCAACTGAATCCAACAAATTCCGAAATCGAGAGGAGCAGCAGATAAAATAAGCAGAGCGCCGCGCCGACCATCAAATATTGAAACGGATGAATCTTTTGCCGCGCTGTGACTTCAAAAAGGAAAAAAGTCGTAAAGACGAGCACGAGGAAGAGCACGCCATACTTGATCGAGCGCTCGACGTAACGATATGCATCCAGGATCGACAAGAACTGCGCGCCGAATCGCGACTTTGAAACGGCTTGGAGGTTAAAACGCTCGTTGCCGCTCCGGCTCGTCCATTGCTGCGGATAATCGCGACCGTAGTACGAAACTTTCCAACTCGCGTTGAACCCATCCGTGCGCACCGATCTGTCCGCTGGCAAAAACGCGCCGCGAAACGCCGGATCCGGCCAGTTCGATTTCAACGTCGCTTCGTTTTGCACGCCGAACGGCGCGAAGAAAACTCCGTCGCTCCCGTTAAAATCGAGCGGAATGGAAAACGTAATTTCGTTCGCGATCGGTTTGTCGCCACCGAGGGAGGCCGTTGCGCCCGTCGTGTAACCCGGTATTTGCGACCCCGGCAGCATCGGCCGCTTCGTTCCACCCCAATCGAGCACGAGCCCTTCGCGCGTCCCACGCAGATCATTTACAGCGATGGTCACGAACGCGTCTTTCCATTGCACATCCTTCAGGTCGATCTTGAGCGCGCCGAAGTCGGGCGGCGAAAATTTTCCCGAAAGCGCCACTTGCGCCCGGAACACCGCCGCGTCGTAAATCCCGCGATGCAACGTCTGCGTCTGCACATCGCCGTCGATCTTGAGCGATTGCGGCAGAAAATACGCGTTCCCGGTCGCCGTCTCCTCCACTTCGCGCCGCTCCAGTTTTCCATCCGGCCCCGCCGTTTCCTTGACCGTTTTAAATTTGTATTGAAACGGAATCCCGAGCACCGGCCCGATCACATTTTGTTCCTTGCCCCACGATGACGTAATTTCTGCGACCGCTTCGTTGCGCCGCATCAACCGATCGCTCAAGACGCCGGTGATCATCGCCAACGGGATCAACAACACCAGCACCAGCGCGCCGACTCCGAGCAATTTGATGATCGTGCTATGCCGCCGGCCAAACGACGGCTGCGATTTTGGCAACGGCGGGGGCAGTTGTTGATCAGCCATGCCGGGAGATTGAACATCCGTTGGATTTCTGTCCACAGATTACGCGGACTTCGGTAGATTTTTCGAAAGTTCTTTCTTGTCCGCCGACTATCGAAAGCCGCGGATGCCCGGATCGATCAGCGTTTCAAGCGCGGATCGAGAACGAAATTGCCGGCGTCCTTAATCTTGATCCTGCGGAAATCCGGGTGCTTCGGGTTGAGAAGGAAAGTTTTCTCGAGCGGCACGAGCACGCTCGGGAGCGCGAGAATGGCGAAGCGCCCCGCCTTGATCCATTCGTCTCCGATGTTCTTCGAAGCCGCGGTCGGCGGTTGAGAGTTCCAGCCTTTCGGCAATTTCTTGAGATCGATAATCACCATTATCGCCTCGTCCCAACTAACGCGGAATGCACGAAATTTGTCTCGCATCGTGACCGGTCGCGTGTGTGCGAGAATTTCCAACGCCGCGAGCGCGAGGTTTTCGCTGCAATAAACCATCCGCACGCCGGCCGAGTTCCATCTGCCTTCGAAAATGCGCGCGCCTTCGCCGGAGAACGCGGTCGAAGCGTGCTTTTCTTTAACGATCCGCCAGCCGACAACTTCGGCCATCAGGAATAAACGCCGTACTCAATGCGGCCGAGCAGGTTTTCGACTTCGCGTGCGCCGATCTCCGTCTTTGCAAACTCAAGCGGCACAGCATCGCCGAGGCCCGCTTGCTTGTTCGTCAACCATTGACGCGCAGCTTTCGCATCGCCAAAAACGCCCTCCGCCTTTTTCAGTAAGCGCTGATAACGCACTAACTTCTCCGATTCCTCCTTGTCGATCTTCCCCTGAATCTTCCGCCGATGGAGCGTCGCGCGGGACATCCCGAGCACGCTCGCCAATTTCTCCATCGGCACATCCAGCGCCTTCTGCAAATTCTGCACCGCCCGAAAACTCAAGCCGGCGTGGATTTGCACGATTTGTTGATGAATGGTCGTAATCACTTGCGACCGTTTTAATGCTGCGGTTGTCATCCTCGTTTCAGATGAGACATACTACTGTGTCAATTGAGAGAAGTAAAGTTTTTATTGATAGAGCGCGATCGCCGAGCGCACTGAGGACTTCGCCCCACTGCCCTGGCGCCGTCTCTACCAACAAATCTTGAATCCAAACCTCGTCCTCGCCCGAATCTCAATGAAACAAACCGCGTTTTTCATGATTCAAGATCGCGAGTTTGCTCTCCGGCAGTTCTTTAAGGCGCCAAGCTTGACGATTGCATCGGTGAGGTGTGGCTAGGGGCGGAATCGAACCGCCGACACGTGGATTTTCAGTCCACTGCTCTACCAACTGAGCTACCTAGCCAAATGCCTCTGAACACGCGGATGGTCATTAAAGCAGAAAACGTCCAACGCTCAACCCGCGTTCGGTCGCCGCGGCGACCTACCTCGTGGCAAGCGTCCAACATTGAATTCGGAGCATCAAACATCTGAAAATTTTCAGGGCAGTTCAACTGCCCTGCGCAACAGGCGCAAATAGTGACTCCGCGAAACTTCAACCGCGCCGAACTGTTGCAAATGTGGCAATACATATTTTCTAAGCTACCGCGATGTTGCGAAAGCGGCTTGCGGTATGAACCACGTGCGCCGAGGCGGGTTTTTTGCGTTTTTTTGCTACCAGCCACGCGCCCGAATAGCTGCATTGCGAGTGACACTTTCAAGTTCGAAAAACGCTGTGAGTTTGTCGTCCGCAGTAACAGCAAAACGCTTTCCGTCGCCGCGAGCCGCCAAGAAGGGGGTCGCTGGCGGCAAAATTAACGCTTGGCGAGCCTCCCTGTAACCTTTTAGTTCAGCTCGTACAGTTCGACGAGAGCAACTCCGATCGTGTTGTTCTCGCCCCGCACGATCGCGGTGTAGTTTCCGGGCGTAAGCGATCTCACGATGGCGCTCTCCCGATTATCAGTAGGAGCTAAACCGGTGGCTTGAATTTCCGCCTCTTGAGTGTCTCTCCAGTTGTCATTAAAGGCGATGACCGCGCCGTTCCCATTGTGCAGCTCCAAGGTCGGATCTAGTAGTGGATTGGTAATGCCATGTTGAGCCAGGCTCGGTCCAATGGCGCGGACAATCACTCTCTTCTGCGCGTAGCCAGTGATGATAAAGCCGCCAATCATAACGTTGTTGCCAGTCTGCACCAACGCCCGCGTCGAGATATTGCCCAGTTTGGACCCGGCGGCCGGATTCAGATCGTAGGCTTCCATCAGGGCGACACCGGTCCCATTGTTTACCCCGCGGACGATAGCCGTGTAGCTGCCGGGAGTTAAGCTCGTCAAAATCGCTGACTCTAAGTTGTTGCTCGGTGCGAGGCCGCTGTTGATGATCTCTTGCCGGTTCGATGCATTCATCCAGTTGTCGTTGGATGCGATCGCCGCACCCGTATGATCGTGCAGCTCCAGGGTCGGATTTTGCAATGGGTTGGTAATGCCATGCTGAGCCAGTGATGGCCCAATTGCCAGCACAATCACGCTCTTCTGCCCGCTGCCGGTAATGATAAGTCCCCCGATCACGACGTTGTCGCCCGTCTGGACAAAGGCGCGCGTGGAGATGTTACCAAGTAGAGTCGAGCTGGACGCGACCGTCGCCTGCAGTCCATCGGTTACCGTTCCAATACGGAAATCGGTGTCACGGGTAATGGTTTTAACCGGTATGGCAAAAGTGTAACCGTGCCACTCCAAGGTGCCATTGCCCTCGTAATTGAAGCTGTCGCTGCCAACGACGTTTCCGTTGGCATCGCGGAAAGTAAGAATTATGGACGAGCCCTCGCATTGAAGAGGAACTCCGCCCCAGTAAGCCCCGAAGGCCGAGACCGGCTGGGAGAAGGATATCGTCAACGGGCCACTGGGGTAGGCCGCGCCCAAAAATTTGGTTCCATCGCTTGGAATGGCATAGAGGCCGTGGCCACACAGAGTAAACATTTGAGGCCCATCAATTTCCAGGTTCTGATCTGAAATCATAGCGATACCTCCAAGGATGGAAGTCCCACTGGGGATCGCGTGTATCGGAAATTCTTCCCATGTTTCGGAGTTAGTGCCGACAAACGGGGGCACGAGTGTTACCTGTTGAGCGTATGCCGGGGGAGCTTTTACAAAGAACAACAGGGCGAGCACACCGGACAGGCAAAGCATCGCCGCGCGCAAAGATGTCATAAAGGGGATCCGGGTTTTCCTAAGCTGAAACCATTGGTTCATATCCGAGCTGCTGAATCGCTCGTGATTAATGAGCGAAACGTGCGCGCGACGAAACCGGCGGCGGAGTTCGGCAACGGTCGTGACTCTGACTTGCAACAGTCCACATGGTGACATCAACCCCATGTGAGTGCGCATTCACGCCGTAACGAAATTTAGCGAATTGTGCCAGTTGTGTCAATTTCAAAACAGGAGCAGCGGCTATGGATCAGGCATCAGTTTGTCAGCACATGCATGGAAACCAACGCAAACCACCCACTTACAGCGCCCCGTTGGCTCACTCAATTGGTTAGGCACTAATGCGAAATATACGGAATCCAAGGCCATCCCATCACAATCGCGCTCGGAAAAAACGCGAAGATGAAGAACGCATTCCGAGCGGAATCGAGGAATCTCTTACTTGCACATCCGCCCGCATTCCCACACGTCGCAGAGCGACGCGGCTACAGGAATTCTCGCGGTAATTCGACCGAGCTGCGCAAAAGGCGCAAATAATGATTCCGCGAAATCTCGATGCCGCCAAATTGTTGCAAATGCGGCGTGAGCCATTGGGTATCGAGCAGCACAAACTTTCTTGCGCGCAGATGCTCGACCAACGCGACGAGCGCAATCTTCGACGCATCGGTCACCCGGTGAAACATCGATTCACCAAAAAACGCGCCCCCAATGGCGACGCCGTAAAGTCCTCCGGCCAACTTGCTCTTACTCCACGCTTCGACCGAATGCGCATGACCAAGCTCGTGCAATCGCACGTAACTCTCGATAATTTCGCGATTGATCCAGGTGTCTTCGCGCTTGGCGCAGGCGCGGATCACTTCCGAAAAGCGATTGTCGATCTTGATCTCAAAAACTCCTTTTCGCAAGACGCGGCGCAGCGCGTGCGGCACGTGAAATTCTTCCAGTGGCAAAATCGCGCGCGGGTCGGGAGAGAACCATTCGATTGCGTCTGCTTCCATCGCCATCGGGAAAACACCGAGCCGATAGCCTTGCAGCAAAAGTTCCGGGTCAATCATCGAGAAAAGTTCGCGTTGTCGCGGCCAATTGTCATTCTTGCAATGGGCACTCTGCTTTTTAATATAAGCGGATGAAGCCCATCTCGATCCTGTTCGCGACGGTGTGCTCCCTGATCTTAGGCGCTTGCGCCGATCCGCTCGAGCAAACAACTGTTCAGGATGTTGGGGAGCATTTCCAGCGCGGCGTCTCTGGCCAAGGACATTTGGTGCCGAACGATTCAGAGAACGATCAACCAGGCCGTCCATCCGCTTCGGAAACGCCGCCCGAATATCCGCCGCGCCCTTGAAATGGTGACGTCGCCCGCCCATTCGAAAATTTTCATCCTCGATTTCGGCTCGCAGTACACGCAAGTCATCGCGCGGCGCGTCCGCGAGCTGCAAGTGTATTCCGAGATTGTTCGCTTCGACATTGCGGCCGTGGAAATTGCGAAGTTGAAAGCAAACGGAATCATTCTCTCCGGCGGACCGGCCAGCGTTTACGACAAAGGCGCGCCGCATGTCGATCCGCAAATCTTTTCGTTAGGCATTCCGGTGCTGGGCATTTGCTACGGAATGCAATTGATGGCGCATCATCTGGGCGGCGAGGTGGAATTCAGTGCCCGGCGCGAGTACGGCCCCGGCATCCTGAACGTGACCAACGGTTCGCCATTGTTCGACGGAATCGGCGACCAACTTGATATCTGGAACAGCCACGGTGACAAAGTGACTGCCTTGCCCGACGGTTTCCGCGCCGCGGCGCGCACAGAGAATTCAAAGTTCGCCGCAATCGAAGATCCGAAACGGGAGCTGTACGCGCTGCAATTTCATCCCGAGGTTTCGCACACGCCGCGCGGCAAAGAGATTCTGCAAAACTTTGTTTATCACATCTGCCACTGCGCAATGGATTGGACGATGGGCTCGTTCGTCGAGGAGGCTTGCGCGCGCATTCGCCAGCAGGTCGGCGAGCAAAAGGTCGTGCTCGGCTTGAGCGGTGGCGTCGATTCGTCCGTCACGGCCGCGCTTTTGCACAAAGCGATCGGCGACCAGCTCACCTGCATTTTTGTGAACAATGGACTGCTCCGTTCGCGTGAGGAAGAAATGGTGCAGCGTGTCTTCGGCGAAAATTTTCATGTGCGGCTGAAATATGTGGATGCCGGCCAGCGATTCCTAAGCTTGCTCAAAGGCGTGATCGATCCCGAACAGAAACGAAAAATCATCGGCAACGAATTCATTGAAGTATTTCAGCGCGCGACCGAGGAACTGCTTGAAGAAGATCGCAGAAACGGGGCGCGCAAGCATGGAGGATACAAGTTTCTCGCGCAAGGCACCCTCTATCCAGACGTGATCGAGAGTGTGTCGATCGAAGGCAATCCCGCGCAAGTGATCAAGACCCATCACAACGTGGGCGGCTTGCCGGATAAAATGCACTTCGCGCTCGTCGAACCGGTTCGTCAGTTATTCAAAGACGAGGTGCGACAGCTCGGATTGCAGCTCGGGTTGCCAAAAGAAATTGTTTATCGCCAGCCTTTCCCCGGACCTGGGCTGGCCGTCCGTATCCTCGGCGAAGTCACGCCTGAGCGATTGTCGATCTTGCGCGAAGCGGACACCATCGTCGTGAGCGAAATGGAATCCTCCGATTGGTATTACCGCGTCTGGCAGTCGTTCGCCGTGCTCTTGCCGGTTCGCTCCGTCGGCGTGATGGGCGATCAACGCACTTACGAAAACACCATCGTCCTTCGCATCGTCGAAAGTCAGGACGGTATGACCGCGGATTGGATGCGGCTTCCCTACGAGTTGCTCGCGCGCATCTCCAGCCGGATCAGCAATGAAGTCAAAGGCGTCAACCGCGTCTGTTACGATATCTCGAGCAAACCGCCGAGCACGATCGAGTGGGAATAGTTCAGCGAACAGAGGTCAGAGAATTGCGGATTTCGGATCGCGGATTGTGGATTGCGGGTCGCGCCGCTCGAGAAAAATAATCCGGGCAATCGGTGAACTCTGCGAATGAACCAGCCAAGCCGCACGTTTCACAGAAACGCCCTACAAATTCACCGGCGCGACAACGTTTCCTGTTCGACACGGTGACACTGCTTCGTTATGCGTTCCGTTGGCATGAACGCCGAGCGAGCTCGTCTTCAGGAAAACAATTCGTCCGAATGGCCATGGCATTTTTGGGGGCCATATCTCGCCGAGCGTGGTTGGGGAACGGTGCGGGAGGATTACAGCGCAAATGGCGATGCTTGGAATTATTTTCCGCACGATCACGCACGCTCGCGCGCCTATCGCTGGAATGAGGATGGCATCGCGGGAATCTCAGACTTCAAAGGCCGGCTTTGTTTCGCGTTCGCCTTTTGGAATGAGCGCGATCCGTTTCTCAAGGAGCGACTCTTTGGTGTGACCGGGCCGCAAGGCAACCATGGCGAAGATGTAAAGGAAGTTTATTTCTACAGCGATGCGACGCCAACCCACAGTTACATGTCGATGCTGTACCGCTATCCGCAGACTTCGTTCCCGTACGAGGAACTTGTTAGGCAGAATACGACCCGCGGAAAACTCGATCCCGAGTTTGAACTTTGGGATACGAATGCGCTCGCGGACAATCGTTTCTTCGACATCGAGATCGAGTACGCGAAAGCGGAGCCCAACGATATTTTGATTCGAGCTACCGCGACGAATTGCGGGCCCCGTCCCGCGACGCTGCACCTCCTGCCGACGATTTGGTTTCGCAACACCTGGAGCTGGGGACGCGACGAACGAAAACCGAATTTGCAAGAGCGCACGCCAAGCGATTCGGACATCGAGATTATCGAGGCCACTCACGAGGACCTCGGTACATATCGATTGTATTGTGAACACCCCGAGAAACTCCTCTTCACCGAAAATGAAAGCAATTTCGCCCGGCTTTGGGGCGTGCCGAATCCGACGCCGTTCGTGAAAGACTCAATTAACGACGCTGTCGTGCAGGATAGACCCGAGATTGTGAATTCGAACCAAGTGGGGACGAAAGCGGCTGCCCATTACAAATTCACGATTCCGCCTAACGAATCGCGCACGATTCGATTGCATCTCACAAAAATCGACAATCAGAAGCCGAGCGATCCGTTCGCGAAATTCGATAAGATTTTTCGCAAGCGACGCGAGGAAGCCGATGAATTTTATTCCGAGCTCGCGCCGTCGTCTTTAAACGACGAGCACCGCGCCGTTCAGCGGCAAGCGCTCGCCGGCATGATGTGGAGCAAACAATTCTATCATTACATCGTCGAGCAATGGCTCGATGGCGATCCGACGCAGCCGCCCCCGCCGAAAGAGCGGCAATTCGGCCGCAACTCGGAGTGGCGTCACCTTTACAACGAGCGGGTCATGTCGATGCCGGACAAATGGGAATTTCCCTGGTACGCCTCGTGGGACCTCGCTTTTCATTGCATTCCCCTCGCCCTGGTCGATCCGCATTTCGCCAAGAGGCAACTCGATGTCATCGTGCGCGAATGGTACCAACATCCAAACGGACAGATTCCGGCCTACGAATGGAATTTCAGTGACGTCAATCCGCCGGTGCTGGCCTGGGCGGCGTGGCGCGTTTTTCAAATCGAGCGGAAACAAACCGGCCAGGGCGACCGTGCATTTCTCGAAACGATTTTTCACAAAATGCTCATCGCCTTCACCTGGTGGGTGAACCGCAAAGACTCCGAAGACAACAACATTTTCCAGGGTGGCTTTCTCGGACTCGACAACATCGGCGTGTTCGATCGCAACGCCACTTTCCCCGATGGCAGTCATCTCGAACAGAGCGACGGCACGAGTTGGATGGGAATGTTTTCGCTCAACCTGATGCGGATCGCGATCGAGCTCGCACGCGAAAACCATGTTTACGAAAATATTGCGACGAAGTTTTTCGAACATTTTCTTGGCATCGCCGCGGCGATGAACAATGTCGGCGGCAGCGGGATCGGTCTTTGGAACGAGGAGGACGAGTTTTACTATGATGTCCTGCACACGCCGGGCGGGCGATATTTGCCGTTGAAGGTGCGATCGCTCGTCGGCCTCATGCCGCTGCTCGCGGTGGAAACTGTTCAGTGGCAATTGATCGAAGCGTTGCCTGGTTTCAAAGCGCGGCTCGAATGGTATCTGGTTCATCGTCCGGATCTGGCGAGCCTGGTCTCGCGCTGGCAGGAACCGGGCATGCGTGAGCGCCGGCTCGTCGCCTTCACGCGCGGTCATCGCATGAAATGTTTGCTGAGGCGCATGCTCGATCCCGAGGAATTCCTCAGTGATTACGGCGTGCGCTCTCTAAGCAAATTTCACAAAGACCATCCCTACGTCCTGACCGCGCGCGGCGAAGAAAAAATCGTGAGCTACGAGCCGGCCGAGTCGCAGACTGGAATCTTCGGCGGCAACTCAAATTGGCGCGGCCCGGTTTGGTTTCCGATCAATTATCTGCTCATCGAGTCACTCCAGCAATTTCATCATTACTATGGCGACGATTTCAAAGTGGAATGCCCGACTGGTTCCGGAATATTTTTGAATTTGAACGAGATCGCCAATGAGCTTTCCAATCGCCTGATTAAACTTTGGTTGCGCGACGAAAATGGTGACCGGCCGTTCGCCCGCGCCTCGGGTAACGTAATCAACGGCGCGCGAGATCAACCCGCCTTCGCGGAGCTACGGCGTGGCGAGCATCGCTTTTGGTTTCACGAATATTTTCACGGCGACACCGGCGCCGGTCTCGGCGCATCACATCAAACCGGCTGGACCGGTCTGATCGCAAAACTCATTCAGCAACAAGGCGAATTCGGTACGATCATCGGTCGCGATTCGTAATCCGCCCGTGCTTGATGTCTTAACCGCGGATTTCGCGGATAACGCAGATTTCTTTTGCTGTAGCGGCGGTCTGCGACCGTCGCAAAAAATAGTGCGACGCTCATAGAGCGCCGCTACAGCAAATCAGCGGCGCATGATGTGAATGGCGAGAATGCGGCCCTGATGACGGGCGAGAAGATAGTCGATGAAGTCGCCGATGATTGAGTTCGGTTTATTGCCAAGCTTTGTCACGACGCGGCAGATGAGCGTTCCACTGCGGCCGTGCCACTCGAGATTGATCGCGCCGTGCGCTTCGCGCGCGCTGTGAATTTTTGCCCAGCCATGGGACCGGCCCGGACGCATGTGCTCAGTCGGAATGAGCCCAAATTTTTGAAGCCTCGGATCGCTCATGATCCTTTCCCGGAGCGACCCGCGCCCGCTGGTAATGACCTGAATCACCGTTTGCATCGTCCATTCACAGTTCCGCCTAACGAGACCAAATTACAAACGACAATTGCTGTAGCCACGTCGCTGGAAGACGGGTGCGCGCGCCTCACAGAGGCGCGGCTACAGAAGCGAACGGAACATGACATGAACATCGACATATCCCCTCTCCGGATGTCGAAACGCTTCTGGTAACGTGCCGACGATCTTGAAGCCAAGCTGCTGCCACAATCGGATGGCTGATTCGTTTGTGGACACAACAAAGTTGAATTGCATCGCGCGAAAGCCGAGGCGGAGCGCTTCTTTCAGGCAATGTTCGCCCATTGCGCGGCCAATCCCTTGTCCTTGCGTATCCGGCGGAACCATGAACGCCGCGTTCGCCACGTGCGAACCAGGTCCCAGTTGATTCGCTCTCAAAATGTAAGTGCCAACAACCCGCCCGTCGCTCTCCGCGACATAAGGATGCGCGTCGGACCGGAACCAATACGCCAACGCATCCTGGCGCGGCATCTGCGAATCGAATGCATAGGTGTCGGCGGAAGCAATTACATCGTGAAAAATAGTCCAGATCGCGTCGCGATCCGAATCTATCGCCGGGCGAAGGTTGATCACGGCGGTGATAAACGCCTAAGCCGATGCGGAATGGACGTAGCGCCAGAGAGCCAGCCATTTTCCATTCTCTCGCTCAAACACAAACCGGTCCGGTCCATTTTCGCAGCTGCGCTTTCCGCCCCTCTCAATCAGGCTACGAATCTGCTCAACGCTGGAATTCATTTTTCACGAGCAAACTGTGAGTCAAATAGGACGCAGCGTTAGGGTTGGGCCTCGAAGGTAATTGGAATCATGGTTGACCACTCCTGGCCAGGCTCTGACTTCCATTGCCGAAGAGCCCTAGTAGAGGCGCGGTCAAGGAGGTCGTTGCCAGTTGACTGCACGGTCAGCACGTCTTTTACATTCCCATTCGCGTCGAAGCTCAGACGGAAGCGGCCGGTGTGCGCTGCGTTATCGTGAAACCGCGCCTCAAAAGGATAGTTTGGTCGCGGCTTATATACCAATCGAGGTTGGCGGGCCGGTTGCTGGCGGGCTGCGACGCCCGGTTTGGGCGTCGGTCGCGGGGAAGGACGGGCTTCCGCTATCGCCGACCAGCGAGCAGCAGTCTCAGGCGTGATTTGGGCGAGAAAGGTTTGCACGACACTCGATGGCTGAACAAAGTCCAACCCCTCGCCTTTTTCATTCCGCGCAATGACAATGCCAATTACCGCGCCACTTCCATCGACGACCGGTGAGCCGATGCCACTGGCTGGGATCGGCGCCACGATTCCAAGCCGGTCTCCGCGACGGTCGCCTTGCTTCACATAGATTGTTCCTTCGATCGGCGTCCCCGCACTGCCCGCGAGCGCGCTTCCGATCACCACGACTCGTGTGCCGATATCAGTTTTGCCAATCTTGTCCAGCGGGAGAAAAGATACCCCCTTCACCTCAGCCTTGAGTACTGCGAGATCGAGCGTCGTCGAGGAGGCGAGAATACCGGTTACATTGCAGATTGTTCCATCTCCCATTTTGGCGACGCCATACGCGCCACCCTCCGCCGTGTGGCAGTCAGTAATCAGCCTGCCGTCGTCCGCGACGAAAAAGCCCGTTCCCGTCCGCAGCAGCTTGCCGGATGCGTCGAAAACGGTGACCAAAATTATGGCGGGACGGATGCTGGTCGCTAGTGTTGCCAAACTAAGAGCCTGGCCTTCCGACGTCGGACTCGGGAGCGGTGACGGAGTCGGTGACTGACCTGGGCTATTGGGGCTCGGCGTTGCAGACGGCTGTTCGGAGGAGGGTTCGCCGACCATTTGATATCTGGGCTTTGGCTTGCAGGCAGTCATCGCAAGAACGGGCAGGCAAAACAAACATCCACACGCGAGTCGAAAATATTTCATTTGTCTGCTGCGAAGATAGCGCCGTGCCTTTTGCCCGATATCCAATCATGGCGACAAAATCGGCGATCTGTCACGTCAATTAGTCACCGCACAGGTGGCCGCCTGACGAAGTAAACTCCCCTAACCTGCCTTGCTTATTTACGCGGCGCGAGGCTCAGCGGCGCTTAAAGTAGTGCACGGCTTTTTCGTGTTTCTTGGCCGCAGCGCGCGTCTTGAATGTGCCCAAATTTCGTCACTGCCCGGTCTTCGAACTCTTCTTCCGAGAATACAATCGGTAACTGCCGGACCTAAGTTTCCTGATCATTGGAATCTTCTTTCACTAACTAATCTGTCTTCCATCAACTGGGCGATTGCGCCCAAGAAAAGAAGCGCGCCGAGCAAAACGAGATCGAGCGCGAAATGGGTGGAGAAGCCCCAGTTTTTGCTCGCATGACCAAAGCAGCCGCAGGTGATGTCGAGGCCACGGACTTTTGCGGCCACGGTGGCGACGATGAAAGATCTCCCAAATCGCGTTGCGATCTGCGTTTGTCGCCGGGCCGAGTGCTTGCCACGATCAAACTAACTGCCCCAGGCTTTCGTAGAGTGCGCGCCGCGTAGAGCGCGCCTGCTTCTCCGCAGTCTCAAACCGGATCGACATCATCCGCAGCGTAAATGGAATAAGCGCGCTCTTCTGTTCAGGCAGCTGGACTGCGCCAATATTTCCGCCGCTGATTTTTTGGAACGGCCAGCGATCGAAGAGCCATTCCGCTCCGTACGATGACCCCCAATGCAACTTCTGACCAGCTTCAGCTGCTTTGCGGCCTATCGTGCCCCATTGAATATCGTGCAGGAGAATCCAACCGTCACCGCGAACGCAGGGCGCGAGCCGAAGCAGATCGAGCAGCGGGAGTGGATGCCGATGGTCCGCGTCAATAAAGGCGAGCTCTAATTCGTCGCGGCCCGCGAGTTGTGAGACGACACTCGAATCGGCTGGAGTGTGCAAACGAATCATCGAGACAAGTTCCGGAAACAATTCCGGAATCTCGAATCCGCTCGGCCGCATCTTGTCGATGGCGCACTCCGCGCGAATGTCGATTGTATCGACCCAGCTCGCGCCATCCGTTCCATGTCGCCGACGGAGAGCGGCCGCAATAACGCCCGCTGAAAAACCAGTCAAAGTTCCGATCTCGACGACCCGTTGCGGCGCGAGAATGCCGACGAACGCGGTGAGAAAAAGGTAATCACCTTGTCCGATGCTCCGCCGGGTAATAGGCCGACGCTCTGCGATTGAACGGAGAAATTCCAGCTCATCGGGCGAAGGAGTTGTGCCAGCGCGCCCGAGCATGCCGGCTAGACGCACATAAGCCGATTCAAAATCGGCCAGGGAATTGAACTCGCAAATTTCGGCGGGCGCAGTCAGCCGTGGCGCGGAAAGAGAACGTAACGAGTGGCCAAAAACCTGCGTTTGAAAACCCAAAGAGGCATGACGAACAGCGCCAAACAAAATCACAACCGGAACTCTCATCGCGGCCGCAATCGCGCGATCGACTCCAAAAAACTCACGTCCAGCTCTTCGAACTTTTCGTAACCAGTCACGTGCGGCGTGTGATAGCTCCCTCATTCCAGAAATCAGTCGATAGCTGTAACAGATGCCGCGCCACAATTGCTACACGACGCGTGGCATTTTCATACGCGATTTCCCCAAAGAAATGCGCAACAGAAAAAGAAGCGCACCGAGCAAAACGAGATCGACCGCGAGATGGGTGGAGAAGCCCCAGTTTTTGCTGGCGTGACCAAAGCAGCCGCAGGTGATGTCGAGGCCACGGACTTTGGCGGCAACGGTGGCGACGATGAAGATCGAAATGAGCGCAGTTAAGATCGACAATCCGCCGAGATAAAGGCGCCGCGCGATCAGAGCGAGTCCGCACAAAATTTCCAGCCAAGGCAAATAAAACGCGAGCCCAACACCGATCGCCCAGGGCAGAATCTTGTAGTTGTCGATGTCATTGGCGAAACCAATCGGATCGAGCGCTTTGATGACACCGGAGTAAATGAAAATGCCGCCGATGATAAGATCGACAATGCGCCAAGCAGTATTGCCTCGGAAAAAAACCATCGTTCACCGAAAACATCCAACACTGAACATCCAACATCGAACGTCGAAGTTTTCATGTCTCTGCAATTGCGCGTCGGATGTTCGATGTTGGATGTTCGATGTTTGCTTCATCTCTTCGACTTCAGCCATTCTTCCCACCCGCCTTGGAGCACGAAAACGTTTTTGAGCTGCGCTTGATCGCGCAATCGTTTCGCCACTTCGCGACTCGCATTGCAACTTTGGCTGCTGCAATAAACGACGATACGTTTCTCCGGCGACCAATTTTGGAGAAATTGCGGCAGCAATTCGTTCCAGCGGTCTTCGTTCAACAAAATCGCGCCGGGAACGTGATCGCGTTCAAATTCCGCATCCGGCCGCGCATCGATCCAAATCGCGTTCTCGCCCCACGTCTGCGCTTGCGCGAGAGTGACCAATTCCGAAGCGGGAATCGGTGATTGCCAGGAGATTTTCCCGCGAAAATAAACCGCCTGCCCGATGGCCGGTAGCAAGGCCAGCGCGATAAGCAGCAGGGCCTGTTTAATCGCGCGCGACTTCACCGTTATCGCGCAACGGAAGCTGGGGTCGGCGTTGGGCCGGGTGTGACTACCACGGTTGCATAAGAGCTCTTTGGCGAATTTTCAGATTGAATCGTGATCGTAGCCCCGGCCGCTTTGTCTGTTTGCGCCGGTTGCACGTCGATCTTGAACTCACCGTTGCCGGTTTGCTCGACTTTCGTTTGGAAGGCTGGATTCGAAGACGTCACCTTGAGCGATTTCACGGGAAACTCTTTTGCCGGTTTCACCATGATGGTTTTCGGCTTCGCTTCTTCGCCGCCTTGCCAATAAAGAACCGCGGGCTGAATTTCGAACAACTGCGGGATCGTGGTCTTGAGCGTGAGAACGGTCGTAGCATGCGCCGGATCGGGATCGTCGGTTTGCACCGTCACGGTTTTAACTTGCAGACCGGTGCGGTCGCCAATGTTGAACGTGGCGGTGATCTCGCCCTTTTCGCCCGGCGCGACCTGGTCTTTTTGTGTTTGTGCCGTTGTGCATCCGCACGAAGCATGCACTGATTTAAAATGAACCGGCGTCTTGCCGGCGTTTTCGTATTTGAAATGGCCGACCGCTTGCTTATCGCCAATCGCGGGACGCAAGTCGATCTGTGTTTGTTCCCATTTCAATTCTGCACGCGCCGTCGCGCAAAGAAAGATCGACAAGGTGGCTGAGATTATCTGGGTTTTCATGTTTTTCGTGTTTTGGATAGGAATCTTAACATAATCCGCGACCGCGTCACGCGAAGAACACGGCAGCGCACAATTCTTGCGAGTCTGCCGCGATTCTGTAGCCACGGCCTTGCGCGCCGTCCCAAGCTAACCGATCGCCGCGGTTGCTAAACGATAAGCACTCAGATAGTTAACGCGCGACGAATTCCCGCACATAATCAGCTACGGCGCCACGCCAGGTGCGCGGCGAAGTGCCGGTCGTCGCGATCTATTTCGTCGTGGAGAGAACGGAATAAACCGGGCGACGCGCAATCCAGCTCTTCATGTCGGATAACCTTAGCGCGCCGACTGTCTTCGCTTTCAATGGAATGCCGAGCGCGCGGCAGCAATCGAGAGAAAACTGCGCGTATTCCTGTCAAGAACAAACGACCGATGTCAATTTAATCCGTAGACTTCCACCAGCGCAACCCCAGTTCCGTTGTTCACCCCGCGCACGATCGCGGTGTAGTTGCCCGGACTTAAGCTCGTCAGAATTGCTGACTCAAGATTGTTGGTCGGAGCCAGACCACTGTTGATGATCTCTTGCTTGTTCGGCGCATTCATCCAATTGTCGTTGAAAGCGATCACTGCGCCGGTGTGATCGTGCAGCTCCAGCGTTGGATTTCGCAGCGGGTTGCTGATGCCGTGCTGGGCCAGGGAGGGACCAATCGCGCGCACGATCACTCTCTCTTGGCCGCTGCCGGTGATGATAAAGCCCCCGATCATAACGTTGTTGCCGGTTTGCACGAGCGCACGCGTGGAAATGTTACCGAGCTTCGACCCGGCAGTGGGATCGAGATCATACGCTTCCACCAGCGCGATGCCGGTCCCATTGTTCACCCCGCGCACGATGGCGGTGTAGTTGCCCGGACTTAAGCTCATCAGGATCGCTGACTCAAGATTGTTGGTCGGAGCCAGGCCACTATTGATGATCTCTTGCTTGTTCGGCGCACTCATCCAATTGTCGTTGAAAGCGATCACCGCACCGGTGTGATTGTGCAGCTCCAGCGTCGGATTTTGCAGCGGATTGGTAATGCCGTGATTTACCAAGCTGGGTCCAATTGCGCGCACGATTACTCTGATTGGCCCGTTGCCCGTGATGATAAAGCCCCCGATCATGACGTTGTTCCCCGTCTGCACAAAGGCGCGCGTGGAAATGTTGCCCAACAGTGCCTGCAGCTCGAAAGCATTCCGCACTGATTCCGTGATGCTCTCCGAGCCGTTTTGGTAGCCGCTGCGATAATAACCGCGAGCGCGGAGGTAGATGTTCACGCCGGTGGGCAAGTTCAAACCTGTGAGGGTCCAGTTGCTCCCGGCCGCCGTGCCGTTGCCCAGGGGAGTGTAGTTCACATTGTCGGTTGAAGACTCAAAGGTAACGCGCGTGAATTGCGGGCTGGAGCCGCCGCGCGTCCAGGTAATGGTGGTTTGCGTCACA
>JBAQJG010000011.1:0-2442 GCA_049300145.1 Chthoniobacterales bacterium
TCCTGGCCTTCGCTGTTCGAAACCGATGTGCGTAAAGTAAGCGAACGCGATTGTGAGAACTGGCTCACACGATTCCAGCAGCAGTACGCGCCAACTGTGGTGAACAATAGCATCGGCACGTTGCGAGCGGTTTTCGATGAGGCGATCGGCACCGGTGCTCGATTTAATAATCCGGCAGCGAAACTATCGCGCGTGAAACTCCGGCAGAAAAAACTGGAGCTCCCGTCACGCGAAGAATTCCTGAAATTTGTTGAGCAGATTCGCACTGCCGGGGCAAGACAGTCGAAGGACTGCGCGGATCTCGTGCGCTTTCTCGCTTACAGCGGTCTGCGAATTGGCGAGGCAAAATATGTGACGTGGGCAGACGCAGACTTCCCCCGCGGCCAGCTGCATGTGCGAGGCGACCCACAAACTGCAACAAAGAACGGCGAGATGCGGTTTGTGCCCATGATTCCAGAACTTGAGCGGATGTTAAAGGAACTCCGATCGGACCGAGAAAATGAACCTTCAAGCGCAACCCTCATGCGCGTCTTTGAATGTCAAAATAGCATGACGCATGCGGCCGCAAAGATCGGCATGAAGCGCATAACCCACCACGACCTCCGTCATCTATTCGCGACCATTTGCATCGAAAGCGGGGTCGATATTCCGACTGTTTCGCGTTGGCTTGGACACAAAGACGGCGGCGCACTGTGTATGAAAACCTACGGCCACTTGCGTCAAGACCATAGCTTCGCGCAGGCGAGGCGCGTTAGTTTCGGCATCGCAGCCTGACGAACCGCCGTAACGTGCGCGCGTTTCAATCTTTAAGCAACCGCAGCAGTTCCGTACGCGGTACCAACAGCTTGCCACGAAGTGCGCGACAGGCGCGCAGTTTTCCGCGCTGAATGAGACGATAGACGCTGAAATAATCGACGCCAAGGAGATCAGCCGATTCTTGTATTGAGTAAGCGAGCCGCTCGGACTCCATGGCGGGCAATTGCCCCTGCGATGAAGAAGTGATTGTTTCCATCTAGCGAAAACGGGACAATAACGCCGAACAATCGACGGCACCGCTCCCGTGGCAGAGCGGTTTTCTCTCGGCGGTAGTGCCGGAGGCGCGGGAAAAACTGTCTCCTATTGACATGTTAGGCGTCCGGCGCGTGTGTAGTGCGAAACCGACTTGTCGGTCGGTCGAGCAGCCCAGACAGTTTTTCAAAGTGTCAACACCGAGTTCTGGACAGCTCACCGAGAGATGAAACAACGAGAACACATATTATGAAAAAGATCATTCCTGCTTTAGTTATTGCATCTATCTTGGCTCTGAGAATAGCGGCCTTCGCGGGCGGTGAGAAGAAAGCCACTGAGAAAGAAGTCACGAAAGGGTCGCCGGCGGCGCAGACGGCCGAGCACGGCCTCTTCACGCCAGGAGACATTAAATGGGCCGATGCGCCGGCGGCTCTCCCGCCGGGAGCTAAACTAGCTGTTCTGGAGGGCGATCCTACCAAAAAGGGACTCTACACGATGCGTCTTCAGATGCCTGACGGATACAAGATTCCACCCCATCACCATCTGCAAGTAGAGCACGTCACCGTCATCTCCGGCACCTTCAATCTCGGTATGGGAGAAAAGTTTGACGAGACCGCCGGACACGAAATGGCCGCTGGAACTTTCGGTTTCCTGCCGCCCACTATGAAGCATTTTGCCTGGGCCAAAGGGGAGACGGTCATCCAACTTCACGGCATGGGGCCGTGGGAAATTATCTACGTCAACCCGGCAGACGATCCGCGACAGCTCAAAAAGTAGCCGTCCGGCATCGGAGCGCCCTCGGACGCCTAACCAAGCTATCTAGCTGTAAATTTACATCACTTCGCTTCCTGAATGCGAATGCGTGATATCACACCGTTCTCGCCAGCCTCCAGTTGATGATAACGCTCTGGCATGACTCGCACCCATTTCACCGCGAATTCCTGAATGCCCAGAAGCAGCGCGCGAAGATTGCGTCCCTCAATCTCGACATCGTGTAACGAGAACGTGAGGCGCAGCGTTTCCGCTTGGTCGCTCTGACTAAGCGATGCTGTGACGAGATGTTGGTAGGGAAACAAATGCGATTCCCGTGGCGATGTCTCAATGCGCAGGCAAGCGCACGGCGCTTCACGCTGCCAGCACGCCGGCGCGGACGACACGGTTCGCCTGTTGGTTTCTGATTTCATTCGTCGGTTTCAGATGCGATTTGATGAACGCGGCCGTCCATGAGCGCATCGCTACATGAGCGATTCGACGCGCGAATTCGCGCCCGCGGCGCACGGAACGGAGAACTTGCTGGCGCACGCCATATCGTCGAGCGCGAGCGGAAAGAAGATCGAGCGCAAGTTCACGCTCGCCGCTGCGAATTATCGCATGTCGGAGCTGATCTTTATCGGGCGTGAAAATTTGGATGCTCTTTCGGCCTCGCGAAATCGT
>JBAQJG010000012.1:0-1972 GCA_049300145.1 Chthoniobacterales bacterium
GACCGGAAGCACAGTGGGGATTGCATCGGCTCTAAACGACAATGGGCGGGTGCAAGCACCTTCCGGAAACCACTCGAACGGTACCGGTGTGATTGAAAACGGCATCGACCTGACGCGCGGTTCGGACTTAGATAGAGCGCTCGCATTTACCGGTATGGAACGCGAACCAACCGTTGGAAGATGCGCGATCTGCGGACGGCCGCTCACGCAAGTAGGTTCCAAAGGCGAATGTCTTCGTTGTCTCGCTGATCTAGGTTTTCTGAGCGGCAGTCAAGAACCAGGACGATTCGAGACACCCCGGCGATTGACGCCTGGACCACTGAAGTACGATCACTTTGAGGTCGAAGTCGGAGTGGACGGTTTTCCGATTGAGCTCGGCTCAGGAGCAATCGCGATTACTTATCGTGCACGCGACACGGTTTTGAATTCTGTCGTCGCTCTTAAAGTCATAGACCGAAAAGTCGCGCAGATGCCTGGAGTCCGATCGCGTTTCCTGCGCGAAGCGCGCGCGGCCGCGCAAATCCGTCATCCGAATGTCGCGCACGTCAGTCATTACGGCGAACAAGACGGTGAGTGTTTCTATGTCATGGAGTTGGTCGAAGGCGAAACGCTCGAAGCGCGGATTCGCCGCGATGGCCCCATGCCGCTCGCGCTCGCACTGGAAGTGATCGAGCAAACGGCGCGCGCATTGGCCGCCGCCGAAAAGTGCGGCGTTGTGCATCGCGACATCAAGCCGTCCAACATCATGCTCGAATCGGATCCGAGCGGCTCGTTGATTGTTAAAGTCATCGACTACGGCATTGCTAAAATCCTCGGTCCGGAAGCGGAACGCGGCGCCGAGCAAACTCAAACGGGATTCATCGGAACCCCAGCCTTCGCCAGTCCCGAGCAGTTCGCTCCTTCCGAACAGACGAAGATCGATACGCGCTCGGACATTTACTCGTTAGGCGCGACCTTTTGGTATTTGCTTTCCGGTCGTGTGCCATTTGTTGGGCGGACGCTCCGAGAAGTTGCGGCAAAACAGGCCGAGGAACTCCCGCTCGAGCAACTGAAGAATACTCACGTCCCGGCGCGTGTGATCGCGCTCTTGCAGTCGATGTTGGCTGTCGATCCAGCCAAGCGCCTGCAAACAGCGCGCGAACTTCTGTCGGTGATCCATCGCTGCTACGCAAAGTTCAGCCCCGAAGGGCGGGCGCGGCGGCTCGAAACCAAACTAGCGGTGGCAAGCACGGTCCTGCTCATCGCCGGGATTGCATTAGGAACGTGGCTGTATCAACGCGTGCAATCTTCGGCCGGGATGGAACGGTCGATCGCGATTTTGCCTTTTGAAAATCTTAGTGCGAATGGCGAGGACACCTATTTCACGGTGGGAATGCAGGATGAGATAACGGGTGATCTGGCAAAGCTTGCCGGAATGAAAGTGATCGGGAGTCAGAGCACGCGCTCGTACCTGCCGGGTAAGGACCGCAACCTTCACGCAATCGGTCGGGATCTCGGTGTGCGGCATCTGCTCGAGGGAACTGTTTCGCGCGACCATGATCAAATGCGCGTTGCGCTCCACCTTGTCGATCTTAGCGACAGCGGCATCCCGTGGACCGAAACATATGAACGTCCGATGAAAGATGTGTTCGCGCTCCAAAGCGAAATCACGCAAGCTGTCGCCGCGCGATTAAAAGCCGGTCTCTCGCCTAACGAGACCGTTGCGTTAAACGAGCCGCCGACTGTCGATTTGCGCGCATATGATCTTTACCTTCGCGCTCAGGCTATCAGCCTGATGGTAAAAGACACCGTCGAATGGGCGTCGATAATGGAACAAAAGGCTTCGCTTCTGAATGAGGCGGTAAACCGCGATCCAAAATTCGTGCTCGCTTACTGTGAGTTAGCAAAGGCTTACGACAAACTTTACCAAGCCAAAGACATCACGCCGGTGGAAAAGCGAAGCATCGATTACCGCGCACTGGCTGAAGTCGCC
>JBAQJG010000013.1:0-4717 GCA_049300145.1 Chthoniobacterales bacterium
AAGCTCGACCAAATGGAGGCGGAACGTCGCGAACACATGCGGCACGCTTCACCTTTCTTTCGGCCGCGGCTGCCCTAGCCCTTCTTAGCGCGCGCGATCGCTTCGAGCATCGCGTTGCGAATCAGTCGTTACCGTCGGCTCACTGAGAAGAGCACCCGCGAAACACGCAAATTGACGCGAATTGTCTGTTCATCGGCTTATGGATTCTGGGATTTTCTGTTTTAGCGTCATTCGGGTGATTCGCCGGCAATTCGGATGTAACCGGCGCGCGCCGACGCCTGTCCTCAATAACAGACAGCACGTCTGTTCCAGCGACATGCGAACAAATTTACTCCAGCGTTGCGCGCAGCGATTCGAAGAGGAAAACAAATGGACGTGAGACAGTGGACGACAGACGGAATCGGACTCTTCGACATTAACTTCGACACGGGCGAACGATATTGGTGCGAGATGAGGCAGATCCTCGGAATTCCGCGCGATACGCCGGCTGACTTTCATTTGCTCTTGCAACACGTCCATCCGGTGGATCGGCGTGCCTTTTACGCGATCGCGACCGAGCCGTTCCGGCCGTACTGTCCCGAGCACAAAACGAGTGAGTTCCGCATCGTGCAGGCCGACGGCAGCGTACACTGGGTGCACCTTGAGAGAGTGGCGATCTTTCGCGCGAACGCTGCGCATGATGTCGTCCGCGTCCTCGGGTTCGTTGTCGAAATCTCCGAGCCAACCGAGCATCGGCGGGCGTGGGGATGGGTTGACATTGCTGCTTAAGTTTTCGCCGCGCAGCCGAAATGGCTCGAATCTGACCACCGATCCTAGCGCGAAGAAGCGAGTTTACCGGCCGCTTCCAGCGAGACTTTCTGCCAGAGAGGCGACGACGCAGTCGCGTCGTCTGCTCAACGCTCCAACTATTCAACGTTTCAACGGGGCTAAGCAACGCGCTGCTGCTGACCGCCGGAAAGCTGACTCGGCAAGTGTTTTGCGCGGTGTGCCACTATTAACATCGCCCGACGGAGCGGCCGATTCACCTGCGCGTTCAGCGCAGCTGTCGCAAATATTCGCGATCCCACGCCGCTGGAATACTCTCCCCCACCGAATATGGCCCTGGCTCATACGCGCGTGAGGCGATGCCTTGCTGGCTCAGCTCGCACACGTGCCAGTCCTGCCTGTTGGTCATGTCCCAGAACTCGATCGCGTCGTCCGGATGAAAATCTTCTCGCCCGAACGCCTCTGGATGAAAAAACCAATCGCACCGGATCAACGTCTGCTCCGGCGACTTCGGCCAGAGCTGATGCACCATCACATAATCCGGATGCAAGCTCAGCAGCATGTTCGGGAAAATGGAATAATAGAACACGCGTTGCGTGCTTTCTTTGCCATGCTTTTGCTCGTGATCATGCTCAATCATTAGCGCGCAGGCATTGCCGCTCATCGTCAGGCTGTGGCCTTTCGTGATCGGCATGAACCCGCCGAGAAACGGGCCCTCGGCGAGATCGTTCTGCGCCGCATCGTACGGCGTCAATTTCGAGAGCGCCGGATGCACTCCGGGACAGTGATAGCACTCCGAATAATTCTCGAACATCAGCTTCCAGTTGGCACGCACGTCGTACTCGATCCGTTTCGCTGGGCGCAAGATCGACATGTTCCAGTGCGAAAACTTCTTATTCAACGGCGCGAACCATTTCTCCAACGGAAGCGGATTCTTTTTCAAGTTCACAAAGATGAATCCTTCCCACAGCGCCAGGTTGACCGGATGCAACGAATACTCGGCCTTATCGAACCCCGCCACCTCGTCCATGTGCGGCGCGCCGATCAATCGACCGTCGACCCCGTACGTCCACGCGTGATACGGGCATTGAATCGCGGATGCATGTCCGCACGCATCCTCTTTCAATCGTGTGCCTCTATGCCGACAGACATTGTAGAACCCTCGAATCTTTTCATCTTTATCACGAATCACGATTAACGATTCACGATTCACGTCCCGGACGATGTAATCGCCAGGACTCGGCACCTGACTCTGATGCCCGACTAGCACCCATTGCTTCGAAAAAATCTTCTCCTGCTCTTGCTCAAACAGATCGGGAGACACGAAGTACCGTTGAGGTAGCGTCTTTGCCCCGGCCGCAAAAGGTTCAGCCGTCTTGCGAAATGTCGGCACTACTTTCGTTTGAGTCACGGGCGTCACGCTGGGAAACTCCACGGCGCATGCGCGTGCGTCAACGCGCGATCTTAATCCGGGGAGCGCACGCGCCTCGCGTGCTGGTCGCGGCGCCTCGCCGAGACCCAACCATCAACCCTCCTCACCTCAACACCGCCTGGTGGAATTCGTACCAGTCGTCAAGATTGTTCAGGTTCACCGCATCGCGCGGAGCCGAAGCCTCGTTGGTGACCCCGCACGCGCTCAGAATGCTCTGCCGCTTGGCGTCATCGTGGTTATAACCGCGCACCGAGGCGTTGTGTTTTTCGACCGCCTGCGGCGTAAGCGATTTGGCGTTCTTCTTCACCCACGCTTCGAATTGGGGATACGTCGGCTTGTTCTGCTTGATGTAATCCTTGACCGCCTCTTCATCGAGTCCGAGCGCGGCACAGGTCATCGCATCGAATCCTCTACCGATTCCGGGATAACCGGAAGCGAGTTTACCCGCTTCTTCCAACGAGACTTTCTGCCAGAGACGCGGGAGATGCAGGACGCCGAGTGGTCCGGCAATTCCGGAGCTAATTAGTGGGACGTAGGTTTCACTCATAATAGTGATGTTTTGATTGAGATCTCTTAGTTTAGACCGCGGAGCACGCGAAACGAATCAGAAAATTTTCTTCCTCGTGGCCCGAGGTGACGGATGGCGAATTGGCGGCGGGAACGGTGGGCAAAAAAAAGGTTGACCGCGGACTGGTGTTATAGTTAACTATATCACTATATGAGGCTCGGTGGAACACAGGATGGATAATGACTGGAACGATAGTCAGCCGATTTATCGACAGCTTCGGGATCGTGTCGTTGCCATGATTCTCGACGGCGTGCTCAACGAAGGCGATCCGCTGCCGTCGGTACGCAATGTCGCGGCCGAATATCGGGTCAATCCGCTCACGGTTCTGAAGGCCTATCAAGAACTGGTCGACGAGGAACTTGTCGAAAAGAAGCGCGGCCTCGGCATGTTCGTCAAAACCGGCGCGCGCGATCTGCTGCTCAAGGGCGAACGCCAGAAATTTCTCGCGGAGCATTGGCCCACGATCGCAACAACCATTCAGCGGCTCGGCATCACACCAAAAGAATTGATGCGTGCCGCCGCAAGCCGCCGGTCGAAATCGAGGACTGCAAAGGAGGAGCGCTGAAGCCATGGCCTGCATAGAAGCACGCGGTCTCCGCAAAGTTTTCGGCACAACCATCGCGCTGGACGGTGTCGATTTGCGTGTCGAAGAGGGCCGCATCCTCGGAATCATCGGCCCCAACGGCGCAGGCAAGACCACCGCGCTCAATGCTATTCTCGGTCTCACGTCATATCAGGGAGAATTGAAAGTGCTCGGACGCGATCCCTGGGCGGCGCGCGATCAGCTCATGCGCGATGTCTCCTTCATTGCCGACGTCGCGGTGCTGCCGCGCTGGATCCGGGTTACGCAATTACTCGATTACGTGGCCGGCGTCCATCCGCGATTCGATCGCGCTAAGGCGGAAAGGTTTCTGGCGAAAACCACCATCATGTACACGAGCAAGGTCAGGCAGCTATCGAAGGGCATGGTGGCCCAACTGCACCTCGCTCTGGTCATGGCGATTGACGCGAAATTGCTGGTGCTGGACGAACCGACCCTTGGTCTCGACATCTTGTATCGCAAACAATTTTACGATTCGCTGCTCAACGACTACTTCGATCGTAGCCGCACCATCGTGGTGACGACGCATCAGGTGGAAGAGATCCAGGACGTCCTGACCGATCTGATGTTCATCGATCGCGGCCGCATCGTGCTCGAATGCAGCATGGAAGAATTCGAGTCGCGTTACCTGGAAGTGATGGTGAATCCCGAGCATCTCGCCGAAGCGCGAGCGCTCAAGCCAATTAACGAGCGCGCGATGTTCGGTCGTAGTGTTCTGTTGTTCGATCATGCCAATCGTGACCAACTCGCCGCGCTTGGGGAGGTGCGGAGACCCAGTATCGCCGACCTGTTCGTGGCGGTGATGGGACAGGGGCAGAGAGGTCAGACGTCAGAGGTCAGAGGTCAGATCAGAGAAGCTAAATGAATACACAATCGAACACCGTGCCCGAAATGCCCGTTCAGTCGACGGTCACAGACCGCCGCTACAGCACTCGACCATTTTACTGGTCGGTGCGCCGCGAGTTGTGGGAGAACCGCTCTATTTACGTAGTACCGCTGATCGTCGCCGCGGTCCAGGTGTTCGGCTTCGCGATCAGCACAATTGGTCTGGCCGAACGCAGACGCTCCGTGTTGTTGCTCGATCCGGCGCACCAACGCGCCGCCATCGAGCAGCCGTATGACTTAGTGGCGATGATGATGATCTTCATTTTGTTCATCGTTGGCGTCTTTTACTGTCTCGACGCGCTGCACGGCGAACGTCGCGATCGCAGCATCCTCTTTTGGAAGTCGCTGCCGGTTTCGGACCTAACTACAGTGCTGTCGAAGGTAACCATTCCGCTCGTGGTTCTGCCCCTGATTGCGTTCGCGATCGTCGTTTGCGTGCAGCTGATTATGGTGCTGGAAACCGGCG
>JBAQJG010000014.1:0-5979 GCA_049300145.1 Chthoniobacterales bacterium
GATCACGACATTGTCACCTGTCTGGACGAAGGCGCGCGTGGAGATGTTACCAAGATGTCCCGGTGGGGGCGGACTCACCAGGTCGTAGCCAATCACGTCGAGGCTAATGCCTTCCGGAGAAGTCGCAGTGACATCGGAAGATTGATCCGTACAACCAAAGGCATTCTGCACATATGGATTCGCTTGTGGGCAGGTGCCGCTCGCCCAATCCCCGAGATCGCCGCTCTGGTCCCGATTGAAGTCGACGATATTGGTGTTTCCGCTGTTTATCGAAAAATAGCGCAAGCCGCTGGACGTAAGGTTCCTGGTTCCGGGAGCCGACCAGCTGAACAGATCTTGCGGCTGAAGATCGCCGCCACCAGGCAAGCGCGATCCAAGACCGAGCACCTCGTCTATCTCATGCTCGATTGATCGCTGCGCGTCGTAATTGCTGGCACTAGGAGGTCGAGTAAACTGAAACGGTACCGTAGAATTTAAGCTAACGATTCCGTCATACGGCCCGCTGTCGCCCACAGTTCCGTTCGCGAACAATGCCGGCGGCGTGTCCTGTCCAATGGCTCTGCCGTTCGCACCCGAAACACTAATATTCGGGGACAGTGCGTTGGGTGGCAGACTGGCGTTCGCGGTAGTGTCATTCGCCGTCTTGGCATCTGCTCGCAGCGCATTAATGTAGGTCTCCCACTGGATCGAATAGACCACAAAATCGCTGACGGAAAGAGTGCCCGATGGGAAGGGATGGCCGTCGGGCTTGGTGCTCGAGTAGCGGAACAAAATAGAGACAGTAATGGGGTCGCGGAACAGTGATTGATATATCGCGATGGCCCGATTGATCGCCGCCTGGATCGCTGCCGAGTTCGGGTCGTTGAGGATAGAGCTATCGAATGTTGGGTTGATAACCAGTCCGGAAGTAGTTGTTGTTGTGGCGGTCATTGCGTTTGAATCGCCACCTGTGCCGAGCGCATTGTAAGCCCGCACTCGATAGTAATAAGTTGTGCCGGGGCTCAACCCGCCGATGATGCGGCTAGTCACGTTGCCTACGTCTAAATCCTGGTGTCCTCTGACGTAACTGGTAAACGAGCTGCTGGTGGAGACGTCGAGCCGGTAGCCCGTCGCTCCGCTGACCGGCTCCCAAGTAGCCATAAAGCTACTGCGAGTCGAGGCCATGGCCGTTACTGGTGGGACCTCCTCCAAGCCTTGCGAATAGGTCAGGCCCGCTTCTACGCCCGACAGGTTCGGTTCACCTTGCGTGCGGTGCTCTCTGACCCGCGCTGTGGACACCGCCAGCATACCGGCATTTTGGTCTTGCCCGGCGGCCTCTGCTAAAAGCGATGTATCTGGAAAAGCCCCGAGCGCAACGAGTACCAAAAACGCGCTCGGCAGGGAAATGACCGAACCGACTAAAACGCGTAGATTAAAGAAACCAGATTGAGAAACGGACTTTTTTTTCACAGAAGCGGACATGTTCGATCGATGGGTCTGCCATCGGCGAGGCCCGTGCGGGAGCAACGCACGTCAACAGGAAATAAACTCAGTCCCGCTTTCAAAGCAAGACACGGGATCCCTTTTTTCATCATTGTTTCGGTGAGATACCGAAAGCAAGACGCATGCACTACTCAGACGGCCGATCGCGAGTTGTGATACGTTCGTAAACTGGGGCGGATGAAATCAAAAGAGAGCAAGGCCGACCGCTTGTGTCCCTGAAGTGGCGGGCTGTTTATCGCGCTGTAGCCTTGTCGAAAACGGATGACCGCCGAAGCCATTCACTGATTACCTATCACCATTCACTTCCGCTTCAGCGTGGCAGCGGCTGCTCCATATTCGCGAGCGCGTACGCCGCGACCGCGACCACGGCCGAATTTTGCGCCAATTCTTTCGGCACGATTTTGTCGAGCGTATCAGCCGCGGTGTGATGATAATTGAAATAAAACCGGCTGTCTTGAATTGGACTGAACGCGGGCACGCCGGCCTTTTCCATCGGCTCAATGTCGGCGCCGCAATGTTCGACAAGATTGAGCATGCCAGCGCCGGACTCCTGCAAGATTGCGGCCACCGGCGCGAGCATCTTTTTCACTTCCGGTTTACCTTTAATGTTGAGCCCAATCGGATGACCCGCGCCCTCGTCGGTCTCCATTGCGCCGAAGTGATTTTGCCATTCTTTCTCGTGATCTTTGCCGTACTGTTTTGAACCGGCGAGCCCGTTCTCTTCGTTCATCCACGCGATCACGCGAATCGTTCGCTTCGGTCGGAGATGAAGTTTTTGCACGAGGTTGGCTGCTTCCATTGATACGGCAACGCCCGCGCCGTCATCGATTGCGCCCGTTCCCAAGTCCCACGAATCGAGATGGCCGGAAATGATAATCACTTGCTCGGGATGTTCAGTGCCTTTGATATCGCCGATTACGTTCGCGCTTTCAATGTCCGGTAATTGCTGCGGCGTCAGCACCAATTTCATCTTCACCGCTCCCTGACGAACAAGATCGACAATTAAATCCGCGTCTTCCGCCGTGACTGCGGCCGCCGGGATTTTCGGCGCATCATCCGCATATTTCGTTTGGCCAGTGTGCGGAATCCGGTAATCCGCGCCGCCGACTGATCGAATCAAACAGCCGACCGCGCCTTGTCGCGCGGCGGCGCTCGGCCCATCGCTTCGATAAACGACTGCTTCACCGTACGCTTCGCCCCCGCGACCTTCCGCTGCCATTTGTTGGTCGAATGGATAATTGAACAGCACGATCTTGCCCGCCACCTTTTCGCGCGGCAACGATTTCAGCTCATCGAAATCTTTCACAGCGACCACGTCCGCGGTTATTCCTTCAGGGGGCGTTGCGACGCTCGCACCCAGCGCACAGAGCACAATTTTCTGCGTCGTCTTTTCCGCCATGCCGGGAAATTCGACAAGCGCAGCTCTTTCTTCGCCGCGCACCCAATGCGGCGCCATCACTTTCTCCAGCTGCACTTCGCAGCCAATCGCTTTCAATTCACCCGCGACGTGCTCGACTGCTTTCGCCGCCTGTGCCGATCCGCTCAAGCGCGGTCCGATGTTATTCGCCAGATGCGCCACCTGCCGATAGGCATAATCGCTGTTCAATGCCGCTTGCTGCAACCGTTTCAAATCAGCCAGCGTTTGCTCTGAGAATACGATCGGCGTCGCGACCGGCGATGGCAAAGTTCGAGCAGCAGTGTCAATTGATGTCGATGTGGGCGCCGGCGTTGTCTGTTGCGCGTCACAGTTCGGCATGCAAAAACGGAAGAGGATCAAAATCCCGATGGAATAAGATCGTCTCATCCGTATCCGCAGATTACACAGATTTCCGTAGATTCGAAAACAATCAGGAGAAATTGCCAAAGCGCATCTGCGTCATCCGCGCGATCCACGGTTTAGCTTTTTCTTCCTTCCTCGAAGTCGAGGAAGTCCGGGATCGTGACGATGTCGGCGCGATCGGTAATTCCGTGTTTCTCTTTCTGGCGCTCGAGCGTTGGCGTCGCAAAATCCCGCCAGCCGAGTTTCGAGGCGAAGCCATTCCAAACCACGATGTCGCCTTCGTTCAGTCGCCGGCCTTTTTCGAAACACCACTCGAGAATCTCTTCGTCGCTTCCTTCTCGCAGCACGCGCCCGCGAAGATCGGCATAGTTCACGCGCAAACAATTGCAGCACGCGCCGTCGGCGGCTTTCCGGTGGCCGAGATTGGCGTGATAATCTTCGCCCAGCTCACCGCGCGCGTGCAGCCGAATCTTGTCCAGCATCCGCGGGAAATACATTATGCCGCCGGTCATCTCTCGCGAGCTTTTCGGATAGGTGCTCACGGTTAGAGGATGGTTATTTGGTCTGACTCAGTTCTTTGACAAACTCTTCCTGCATCGTTTGCATTTTCTGAACCATTGGGGTGATGCGTTCCTGCATGAGGGCACCGGCTTTCTGCATGGCGATCGGAATCTTCTCCACGACTGTTTTGCCCAGCGGAGAGCGATAAAATGCGGTGACGCCGTTTACGTCTTCTTGGGTGAACGTTTCACGATATGCCTGGAGATAGATGTCTTGCATCTTCGCAAAAGAAAGTTCGTCCTTCATCATTGCACTCAGCTTTTCCTTGAATTTTTCGATCGCGGCCTTTTGTGCGGCGTTAAGCTCATGGCCATGTAGTGATTGTTGGAGGCCTTGTTCCATTCCGGACTTCATCGCTGCGTCCATTTGCAGAAACATTTGATCAAGCATTTTCTCGACATGCATGACGGTTAACATCTGCTTAATGGATTCATCCGTTGGCGGAGCTGACTGAGCAAATGCAACGGCGGAAGTGACTGCTAGCGCAATATAGAATTGGATTTTCATGGGTGTTGTCGAATATAGCCATCGTGCGAACCAAAGCGATCCAGTAAAGCATCCGGGGTGGCCTTGACTCCAGTCGCCGCTTGATCTTTCTGGATCGCAATCGTCGATCCCAGCGGCGTGTCGGGCCGGATTACACCAGGCCCTGATCCATCATCGCGTTGGCAACTTTCACGAAGCCCGCGATGTTCGCGCCGTTCACGTAGTTGCCGGGCGTGCCGTACTTTTCAGCGGTCCGGTAACAAACTTCGTGGATCGTCTTCATGATGTTGTAAAGGCGATTGTCTACTTCCTCGCGTGTCCATGAAATACGCATGCTGTTCTGCGCCATCTCCAATCCGGAGGTCGCGACACCGCCCGCGTTCGCGGCCTTGCCGGGCCCGAAGAGAATCTTCGCGTCGAGAAATTGACGAATGCCGTCGATAGTGGTCGGCATGTTCGCGCCTTCGGAAACGACATAGACGCCGTTCTTCAATAAGTTAGCCGCGTCTTTTGCGTTGATCTCGTTCTGGGTTGCGCTCGGGAATGCGCACTGCGCCTTGTGATCCCAAAGCGGATTGTGATCGAGCTTCGGATCCGTCGCCGTGTGGATCGCGCTCTTAAACTTCTCTGCGTACTCGGCGATCCGGCCGCGCCGGACATTCTTCAGATCCATGATAAACCCGAGCTTTTCGCGAGTGATGCCAGCCTCATCATAGATATATCCGGTCGAGTCGGAGAGCGCCACTGGCTTCGCGCCGAGTGCAATGAGTTTCTCGACCGTGTATTGCGCGACATTTCCACTTCCCGAAACCAAGCACGTCTTTCCCACGAGATCTTCTTTGCGTGTCTTTAGCATTTCCTCCGCAAAATAAACTGCGCCGTATCCGGTCGCCTCAGGTCGAATGACAGAACCACCCCAGGTGGGACCTTTACCGGTGAAAACACCGGTGAACTCGTTTTTCAGTTTCTTGTACATCCCGAACAAAAATCCGATCTCGCGCGCGCCGACACCGATGTCACCCGCCGGCACATCCGTGTTCGGGCCGATGTGCCGGAAGAGTTCGCACATGAAGGCCTGACAAAACCGCGTCACCTCGAGATCGCTTTTGCCTTTCGGATCGAAATCAGAACCACCCTTTGCACCGCCCATCGGCAACGTCGTGAGCGCATTTTTGAACACCTGCTCAAAGGCAAGAAATTTGAGAATGCCAAGATTGACTGTCGGATGAAACCGGAGCCCGCCTTTGTATGGCCCGATCGCGCTGTTCATCTGAATGCGAAATCCGCGGTTGACATGGAGAACGCCGGCATCGTCCTGCCACGGTACTCGGAACATGATCACGCGCTCCGGCTCGATGATCCGCTCGAGAACTTTCGCTTTCCGATACTCCGGATGTCGATTCAGCACGAGTGAGAGCGACTCGACCACTTCCTGGACCGCCTGATGAAACTCCGGTTCCCCGGGGTTCTTCGCCTTCACCTCGGCTATCAAATTTGAAATGTAATTTTCCACAGGTGGCGTGAACCTTGGCAGAAAAACCTCGGCTCTTCAATAGTCAGGTGCGACGCGCATCACAGATGAAGTGGGGCGAAGACGAAAATCGTACGCGCGGACGTCACACAAGCAAAAGGTAATTGCGGATCTCGCGGTTTGTTCACAACAGCCAGAG
>JBAQJG010000015.1:0-7734 GCA_049300145.1 Chthoniobacterales bacterium
GTGTTCTTCAGTTCGAGAATCTCCCCCTTTACATCTACCGTGATCTTCTTGGAAAGATCACCGGTTGCCACCGCGGTCGTGACTTCCGCAATGTTGCGGACCTGGCCAGTCAGATTCCGCGCCATGAAATTGACCGAATCGGTCAAGTCCTTCCAAGTTCCGGAAACCCCTTCGACACGCGCCTGACCACCGAGGATTCCTTCCGAACCGACTTCGCGCGCCACCCGCGTCACTTCCGAGGCAAAGGATCGGAGTTGATCCACCATGACGTTGACCGTGTCCTTCAACTCGAGGAACTCGCCTTTCACGTCCACAGTGATCTTCTTCGTTAAATCGCCGTTGGCCACGGCAGTCGTGACGGTCGCAATGTTCCGGACCTGCGCGGTCAGATTGCCCGCCATCAGGTTCACGTTCTCGGTCAAGTCTTTCCACGTGCCGGCGACGCCTTTAACTTTCGCCTGCCCGCCGAGTTTGCCTTCGGTGCTGACTTCGCGCGCCACGCGGGTCACCTCCGAGGCAAAGGCGCCGAGCTGATCGACCATGGTGTTGACCGTCCTAGCCGTGCGCAAGAATGCTCCTTCAAGCGGGCGTCCTTCGATCTCTGTCTCCATTGTTTTGGAGAGGTCGCCTTTGGCTACGGCGCCGATCACGCGTGCCATCTCACTCGTGGGATAAACCAGATCGCCGATGAGTGCGTTGACTGATCCGATCGATCCCGCCCAGGAATTAGAGACATCGCCGATCGACGCCCGCTGACTGATGCGACCCTCTTTGCCAACGATGCGGCTGATGCGCTCCAGCTCGCGGGACATCTTCTCATTGGTCGCGATCACATTGTTGAATGTGTCCGCGATCTTGCCGGCAATCCCCGTCCAGTCCTCTGGAAGGCGAACAGAGAAATCGCCGCGCTTAAACGCAGTTAACGCAGAAAGGAGTCGCTTCGGGTCGACGCGATCTCTGTTCAGACGCAAGCCATTATGTTTTTCACGCAGGAGCGCAGAAGGATTATTCTTTTTCATAGAGGAGGACGACGAGTGGATCGCATGCTTCGGATACCTAATTCACCGCCCGGAAATGTCCATTCCGCGGAGGACCATCGACAACAGATTGAACCGAATTTATCACACCAAAAGGTTAAGAGCTGCAAGGGATTGAACAGCACTAGACTCTTCGTGGGTCAGCGCTGTTTTGGTTGCAGCAAGAACTGTACGCCGCAATTATGCCTCTCGACCGCGGGAGCCAGGCGAATGCCGAAACCTGTTTTAAGGCGGTCGGTTCGCCGCCACAAATGGCACCGCCACCTCGGCCGCGGCTCGACCGCTGGAAAAGGTGCGCGCTACCGCGCTCGTCTCGCAATATCGCGTTCACTTGGCCAGGCTTATCGCCGCTGGCAAGGCCGATCGCATCTGTAGAATCCGTCAATTTGCTCGAGGTCGCGACGGTCATCCGGAAACCGACGCCGCGGTTATCGCGTACTCGCTAGCTACCGCGATGTTACTGGCGGAGCGAACACGCTGCTCGGCGAGTTTTTAGTGCTCGCCGAGCAGGTGCACAGTTTTAACTACCGCGCGTCCCGGCGCTGCGCGCTATTTCAAGGTGATCTCGCGCATGAGCTTGCTGCCCAGGATCTCGCGAATCTCCACGCGCTTGGTCGCTGTCTGCCGCTGCTGGTCGGGCGAGCCTTCGATTTTTCTGGCGATCGGGTCGAATTTTTCGCGTGCGTTATCGAACGCAGCCATGTTCTTCGATTCCACCATGAGCAGAATATCGAAGTCATGGGGCGTGGCGGCGTCGCCGAGCAGAATTTTGTAATCGAGGATGAGGTTCTCTTTCTTCGCTTCGTCCAGTGTGCCTTTGAACGTTTTGGCGAGGCCCTTAAGGTATTCATCGCCCATGCCGTATTTGGCTTTGACCATGGTGATGTTCCAAACGGGCCCTTCGGTGTAAGGCGCGTCGCTTTGTGCGGAGCAGAGTCTAGCCCACGCTGCGAACAGCGCGGCACTGGCGGTAAGGATGAGGTATTTTTTCATGTTGATTGGTCTTCTAATTATTGACCGACTCTTGATTAAGTCGGTCGGACTGAGAAGAGTCTGACGGGGTCACAAATTGCGGTCAATAAAATCTCTCGTCGATAGGTCACGGTGATTGCGCCGCGCCTTTAAGACTTGTCTATCGCCGCCGGGATGGCCCGGCCGGCGACAAAGATTGAGGATTGAGCGATACCCATCGACGCGCTCGTGAGTCGTGACGGTTGCGCGGATTGGCTTCGCAAAGTCCGCTGACTTCGCGATGTAAGCATCAGCCCGCGGATCTTTTCCCACAGCTAACGCATCTTTTAGCGAAGACGCTTTTTTCGCCAAATCTCTTTCGGCAATCTCAGCGAGACGAATTCTCGCGCGCGCAGCTCGTAAAAATCCTCCCGGGTGGCGCGCGAGCAGCTTCTTTATTCATAACATGCTGCATCCGGTTCCCCTCCGGTGGAACGCAACACGCCGCGGGCGAGCGGCGCTTTGCTATTTCTTCGCCCTTTCCGTCTTTGTCACGACCCTGTTCGAGACGCAGGCGCAAACCCCTCGCACCGATCGCCGCAAAGAAGCCATGATCGCACTCCAACCCTTTTCTCTGAATGAGCCTGCTCCCGTCCGGGTCGCCTATTACGCGCCGCACCGCTTCCCGCGCGCCGAACCGGTTTCTAAAGAGAACGAACCGGAAGCAATTCTGCCAATGGAGACAACCAGCGCTCGTCCAATTGTTGCTGGGAGCCGTGCTCTTTTGCGCAATGGAATCGCCTACGCGCCATCGAATGCGCCGGCGAACGTGAAGTCCGCTATCTGGGCGGCGAACGCTCTCCGCGACAAACCGTACGTCTGGGGTGGCGGCCACGGCTCATTCAACGATTACGGCTACGACTGTTCGGGCACTGTCTCTTTCGCGCTGCATCATGCTAGCCTCCTTAGTGCGCCACTGCCATCGAGTGATTTTCTCCGTTACGGCGAACGCGGCCGCGGCAGGTGGATTACCATCTATGCGCGCCGCGGGCATACCTTCGCCGTCATTGCCGGCCTGCGCCTCGATACGACAGACCTGCATTACGGTGGCGATATCGGCCCTCGCTGGTACATTGATGCTCGCGACACTCGCGGCTTCGCCGCGCGTCATCCCGTTGGATTGTAGCATCGGAGCCTCGCCAGCAAATGCATCGGCGGAACCTGAAAATAGCGCCTGTGGCCCGTCGCACCGATCGGGAGTTTGCGCGACTTAAAAGACTCTTTCGCCTTGGGCCTCTCGGAACTGTAGCGGCGCTCTGTGAGCGTCGCATTATTTCTCTACGACTCGAGCGACGGTCATAGACCGCCGCTACAGAAAAGAGGGCGCTCCCTATTTATGAAAGGAGTTTTACTGGTTGGCCGGATTGAAGGACAGCGCGGGGATGAAAATCACCTGCGGGTTACGTCGCTACAGGAGCACATCTCCGTTGAGATAACGTTCTACAAACGCTGGCGATACCCCGTTCGCTTTATCGTCTTTTGAGCATTCGGGCTTCCTTCGTCACTCGTGCTTCGTCATCCATGAGACGGGAGAAAACGAAAAGTCCGTTTCACTCGGCTTGCCACTCGTCACTTGTCACGCATCACTTGTCGCTGATCATTGTTAGCCATGCTTAAACGCGTGTCGAAATGGTTTCTTGGAATCGTGGCGCTCGCGGTGCTCGTGATCGCGCTCTTCCTCATCAATCTGATTTGGTTCCGGCCGTGGAGCCTGAATCTGTTTTACGAAAGGGTTTTCGTTCAAGTCCTCTTCGACGAACCGGAGCTGCTTTCCTCGCTTGGACTCGTCGAACAATTCGGATTTACGAGTCATAACGGGAAACTGAGCGATGAATCGTCCGCACATCAACAGAAGGTGTTCGACCGGTGGAAACGCGATCTGGCCGATTTGCGCGCCTATCCCTTGGACCGACAATCACCTTCACAGCGTCTTTCCACCCATGTGCTGGAGTGGTTCCTCGAGCGCCAGGTCGAGGGTGAGAAATATCAATGGCACAACTATCCGGTGAACCAGTTCTTCGGCGTGCAGAACCAATTCCCCTCCTTCATGGCAAACACGCATCGACTGCTGACGAAGCGCGATTGCGATTATTACCTGATGCGGCTCGACGCGCTCCCCACGAAGTTCGACCAATTGCTCGATAACCTCAAAGTGCGCGAGCAAAAACAAATTTTGCCGCCGCGCTTCGTCGTCGAGGAAGTGCTCAAGGAAATGACCGATTTCATCGCCAAACCGGCGTCGGAAAATATTCTCGCAACTTCGTTCAAGAGCCGGGCGGCCAAGATCGCTACCTTAACCGCGCTCCAGCGCGCGGATTTTCAAACGCGTGTGGAAGCGGCGGTAACTGGAAGAGTTTACCCGGCTTACCAGAAACTGATCGATTATTTCCGAGGAATCTTGCCGAAAACGACGACTGATGACGGCGTGTGGAAATTGCCCGATGGCGACGCTTACTACGCCTATCTTCTTCATGAGAACACAACCATCCCGCTCAAGCCAGATGAAGTCCACGAGCTCGGGCTGCGCGAAGTGGCGCGAATCGAGGGCGAGATGCGCGCCATCCTCGACGCAAACGGATTTGCTGGCCAACCGATCGGCCAATCGATGGAAAACCTGGCAAAGGATCCGCGTTTCCTTTTTTCCAACGATGACAAAGGCCGCGCCGATGCCACGGCAGAATACACGGGACTGATCACCGAGGCGACGGAACGCTCCAAGCGATTATTCCTGACCGCACCTCGGGCAAAGTTGGAAGTACGGCGCGTGCCGCAATTCAAGGAGGCGACCGCGCCGGGCGCGTACTACGAGGGCCCATCGATGGACGGCACACGGCCCGGCATTTTTTATGCGAACTTGCGCGACATGCGCGAGGTCGCGAAGTGGAGTATGCCGACCCTGGCTTATCATGAAGGAGTGCCCGGCCACCACTGGCAAATTTCCACCGCGCAGGAATTGAAAGGTCTCCCGCAATTCCGGAAGGTCATTCCTTTCACTGCGTATGCGGAAGGCTGGGCGCTCTACTGCGAATGGCTGGCAAAGAAAGTCGGTTGGTACGACAGCGATCCTTTCGGCGATCTCGGCCGCTTGCAGGCGGAGCTTTTCCGCGCCGTGCGCCTCGTAGTGGACACCGGCATTCATGCCAAACGCTGGACGCGAGAGCAAGCCATCGCTTACATCCGCGAAAAGACCGGCATGGGCGAAAAAGAAGTGACTGCGGAGATCGAACGCTACATCGTCTCGCCCGCCCAAGCCTGCGCTTACAAGGTGGGAATGTTGAAGATTCAAGAATTACGCGCACGGGCCGAGCAGGAACTGGGAACCAATTTCGATCAGCGCGAATTCCACGACGCCTTGCTCAAGAATGGCGCCTTGCCCCTCGAGATTCTCGAGGAGCAAGTGAAGGAATATATTCAGAGGAAGAAAGCGGAGAATTAATTGACCGCGGATTACGCGGATAGACACGGATGAAGAAGAGGGAGTGTTAAGGATCAGTGAACAGCGTTCAGATTGAACCTCGCCAAGTGATACCAATCGTTGCTTTTCTTATCCGCGCGATGATCAGCGTAATCCGCGGTTAAGAAAGGCGAAATATGCGAAGAATTCTGATCACGCTTGTGATTTTCGTCGCCTGTATCGCCGCAGGCGCGGCGACATGGATTTTTGGCGGGCGTCAGCTCTCATTGTTCACGGATCGATTCGCGACCATTGAAACCACTTCAGCACGGATTGATTCAATCGCTTACGAAGGCAGCGGAACAGGTGGCGTTCTTCGCATCAACGACCTCGCGCTGAGTCTGAATGAAACAAATGGTCTCACTCCGAACATTGGAACGACCAAAGATGATCAGCTTGCTCTGGCAGCCGGCGGAAAAGTTTTCGCTTTCGGTCCGTTGAGCTCCCCAGCGGATAGTGCCGACGATCATCTCGCAGCCACGCTGCAAGCGGGCGATGATGCCTCGCTCACAATTCGGCGCAGTGTTCTTAATTGGCCGACTCCATTCGATTTCAATTTTATGACGGGTCAGTCCCCATCGTGGAAAAGGCACATCTATTACCGGCTTCTTTGGAACAAGCCTTCCGGGGCGAAATTGGATATGCTATGGCGTTACGAGCAATACTTCTATTCCGGTAATGGCTGGGCAAGCGGCTTCATGACTCGTGAAGGTTCAACCGGCCTGATCGGTGTCGATATCAGTCTCGGACGCTGAAGCGTGTACCCT
This sequence comes from Chthoniobacterales bacterium, assembly GCA_049300145.1. Taxonomy (GTDB): domain Bacteria; phylum Verrucomicrobiota; class Verrucomicrobiia; order Chthoniobacterales; family UBA10450; genus AV133. Next base: position 6,270 of record JBAQJG010000015.1, read on the forward strand.
CGGCTCGCGTGGATGATTCTATTTCCGCTCAGAACTTGTCTGTTCCACAGTTAGTTGCATCATTTCCCGGTGCGACTTTCTCAAAAATTCCGGAAACTGTTTTCCTTCGACGTGCTCCTGAGTCTTTGGGAACACGTCTGCCGCTGGACCCACCCGGTGAATGCGCAACGGTTTCTCGATCGGCTCGATCCTGCTGCATGGAGACAACTGCGCAAACTTTATCCACCCCGCCCGGATGCGATTAACCGGTTCGATGACGCCGCCTACTGGATGACAATCAATGTCGAACGGGTGCAGGATCTTTGGCTCGATCGCAGCCCGCCTCTGCGCATTCTCGATCTGGGCTGCGGCGCGGGCTACTTTCTCTATGTTTGTCAGTCTTTGGGTCACGAGGGTTTGGGGCTGGACACTCCTGACGAGCCGCTCTTCCACGGGGCCACGGCATTGTTGAATGTGCGCCGCACCATCTCGCGCATCGATCCCGGAGTTCCCCTGCGCGATTTGGGAGAAAAATTCGACCTCGTCACCGCGCATCGCGTCTGCTTTCACCGCATAGAGCCTCTCGGGAACAACAACTGGAGCGAGTGGATGCCGGCTGACTGGAAGTTTTTCATCAACGACATTCGCACGCGATTTTTGAAGCCCGAGGGTCGCCTGCTTCTCGATTTTAATCCGCGCCTCGACGGAAGCTCATTCTTTACGCCAGAGCTGCGCGCTTGTTTTCTAGGGGAAGGCGCACGCATCTTCCGTTCGAAAGCGCTGCTGGCCGCCGATCCAAGCGATCGTCCGCGCTTCAAACAGACGGAAACCGCGCTCACTAAGATTGACAGGTAGCCACCCGCCCGTGGCGCGTTCCATAACGGCCCACAGGGCCGTCTACGGCTTCCAATCCGAACAATCCCAGCCAAGCATTTGCTCAACCTTCGCGATGTCTTCCGAAAAGATATCGCGCAGATATTGTCGCTCCTCCGGCATGATCACGCGCTCGTACGGCACAACATTTCTGTCCTTGTTCCGTCGCCTGATCAACGGTCGCACGCCAAGGAAACGAAAAACGGAATCGAGCGTTTCGCGATTTTTGTCTCGAAACTCTTCCGACTTGATGATCTTGATCTGCTCTCTCGGAAAAAATTGGAACAGCCGCGCGAGCTGCTCGGAATAAAAACCTCGATCGACATAAGAGAAGCGGCGCGATTGCAACGGCAGCGCTTCCTGCATCCGGCTTTTCTCCTCCTTCACCGCCTCCAGGAAATCGAGCGGCTCGCGGCCCTTGAAGCGTTGCATGTTCCAATGGGCAAACGCGCGTTCGATTGGATTTCGCAAGAGCACGAGCAGTTTGATCTCCGGATTGTATTTCCAAATCCGCTCGATGGCTGGTTTCCAATAAACATAAATCGGCGTGCATTCGCCGGCGATGGACCAACGGCGCTTGAGATGGAAACTGCCATGAAGAGCAGTGTAATCT
>JBAQJG010000016.1:0-2055 GCA_049300145.1 Chthoniobacterales bacterium
GATCACGATTCCCGGGCGCGCCGTGAAAATAGTTACGCGGATACTGTTCCACGCCCGCTCGATCACAATTTTCGAGACAGCGGCATACTGCAGCTTTTTCTTTACATAATTACGAATCTCTAAATCGGAGTGCAAAAACGCTGGCAGCTCCTGAGGCGAGGCGTACCAGCGCGAGCGCCAGTCACGGTTCACGCCCAGGCGAAAGCCGATCGGATTAACTTTTTGTCCCATAAGTCAGTATAACAAAATTACTTGTTCGATTTCCTAGCCGCCTTTTTCGCTCGCGGCTTTTTCTCAGTCGTCGACTTTTCGACCACGGCGCCGGCTGCGGTTTCTTTCTTCTTCTCGGCCCTCTGTTCTGCTTTCTGTTTCGCCCTTCTAGTCTCGCGTGTCTCAACTTTAATCTCGTCCGTAAGCACGATTCGAATATGGCTGGTCCGCTTCAAAATCCGGCTCGCGCTACCCCGGGCACGCGCCATGATCCGCTTGAAAGTGGGGCCTTCGCCCACAATCGCCTCTTTTACGACCAATCTGTCCGGCTTGAGGTTTGCGTTGTTCTCGGCATTAGCGATCGCACTTTTCAATGTCTTGTTGATTAGGAATGCCGCTTTCTTAGGTGTAAAAGCAAGTAGATCGAGCGCTGCCGAGACCGGCAGACCCTGGATCTCACGAGTGACTTCGCGCGCCTTAAACGGCGAAATCCGCGCATACTTGTATATCGATCTGACTTCCATTGCTTCGACAGGTTAAAAAATTAAAAGGGTTACAACGTTACAAAGCCACTGCCGCTTTCAGCCATTTTAACTTTGTAACTCTTTTAACGTTTCAACTGCTTTCATTTCAAACTCACATTCGGTTGCGCATCCACCTGGAGGCGGTCCCCTACTTTTATTCTGTCCTTCTTTGAATCCATTTCCTGAATCACGGCGCCGCAAATCCTTTGTCGCACATCGACTACTCGCAGGGTCGCGATCCGTTGGTCGCCGCGCATTACCCGCATTGGCATCCCAACCTTGACCCCTTGTTTTTCGCCAAAGTTACCAACTACAAATGACCATTCATCTTTCACGCTGATCACGTTCCCGTCCATCAAACTTGGTTCCGGTAAATCCGGCGTATTCGAGGACTTTGTGACGAGCTTGTCTATACTGCGCAGCTGAGTCTCCACGTCCATTCGCGCCTTCGCATCCGCACTCTGCGACGTTTTCAAGTAACACAACACCGCTTCGTCCAGGCGCAGCATCTGATCGCGATACTCGTCGCGCTCCTTGTGCGCGAGTTGAAGATCACTTACCGCCGCCAGTAAACGCTGCTCCAGCTTCGCACGGTCTTTGTTCGCCGACGCCAGCCCCAGCGCCTCCATCTGTAATTGCACATCGGAGTACTTGCGGCGAAACAATTCCGCCTCCGAATTGGACTCCGCCAGGCTGCTCGTCAACGCCCTCAGCGATTCCTGGGATATCGATAATTGCCTTTGCAAATCTTCATTTTGCTGAAGCAAACCCGCCGCAGTCACCTCTGAAGGCCGCCGCATCGGTCGCGAAGTCGCCGATGCCGCAGGCGGCAGGCCTGTCACCGCAGTATCACTCGCTCCCGCGTTTTCAGTTTTGGATTCTGACAAAGAACTATTTCCCTCTGCCGCCAACCCCTGGGCTAGCGTAACGCACCCCACTACCAGAAGAGTCGCTAGCCGATAGTTGTTCGTCGATGGTTTCACCTTGGCAAAACGCAACGGCTCATCTCTATCAACTCTTAACTCTCGGTAAAACTTACTCTCAGCTAAAATTACTTAGTCACCTTCGCCGTATGCGAACCGTGTTTCTTAAACACGCGCGTGGGCGAAAACTCGCCCAGCTTATGACCGACCATGTTCTCGGTAACGAAAACGGAATTAAACGTCTTTCCGTTATGCACCAAAAACGTGTGGCCGACAAAATCCGGCGTAACCATCGAGCGCCGCGACCATGTTTTGATCGGTTTCTTTACGCCCGAGCTGTTCATCTTGTCGATCTTCTCCAGAAGATGCAACTCGACGAAGGGTCCTTTCTTTCACGA
>JBAQJG010000017.1:0-2392 GCA_049300145.1 Chthoniobacterales bacterium
GCGATACTGCGTGGAGAAACCGCTATCACCGCGCGCAGGATTATTAAAATTGGTTATGTCAGCCCATTAACGGGCCCACTTGCCGGTTTCGGGGAAGCGGATCGATTTATCTTGGGCCAAGTCAGGAGTGCACTCGCCCAAGGTCTTGTAAATGGAGATGTCACTTACGGGGTCGAAATTATCCACAAGGACAGCCAATCGAATGCCAGCCGTGCCTCAGAAGTCGCGCTGGAGCTAATTCGCCGTGAAAAAGTTGATCTCCTGCTGGCAGCCGGTACGCCCGATACGACCAATCCAGTGGCTGACCAGGCTGAAGCCCACGAAACGCCATGCCTAACAACGGTCGCTCCGTGGCAGTCTTACTTTTTTGGCCGCAATGGCAACCCAGCCAAGGGGTTCACATGGACTTACCATTTTTTCTGGGGGCTTGAAGACGTGATTGCAGCTTATCTGACACTTTGGAGCTCGGTCGAAACCAATCGAGTTGTTGGCGGACTTTTTCCGAATGACGGTGACGGCAATGCCTGGGGTGATGTGCGAATTGGTTTTCCACCGTCATTAAAGGAGGCCGGCTTCAAGCTGGTAGATACCGGCCGTTTTGAGCCGTTTGTTGAGGATTTCACGGAACAGATTTCTGCCTTCAAAACCGCCCGAGTCGAGATCGTCACTGGTGTACTGGCGGCACCGGACTTTGCGCTCTTCTGGACCCAGGCTGCGAAGCAGGGACTCAAACCTAAAGTTGTGACAGTCGCTAAGGCGCTGCTGTTTCCTTCCTCAGTGGCCGCTCTCGGAACCCGCGCGGATGGTCTCTCGAGCGAAATCTGGTGGACACCTAATCACCCATTTAAGTCAGGGCTTACAGGACAGAGCGCTCGTGAACTTGTTGATGCCTACGTGCAAGCGACCGGTCGACCGTGGACCCAGCCGATCGGCTTCGCACACGCGCTGTTCGAGGTCGCAATCGACATCCTCAAGAGGGCCAAGAATCCAGACGATTCAGCCTCGCTTTTGGAGGCCATGAAGGCAACCGATTATAATTCCGTTGTCGGCCCGCTGAAATGGACAGGCGAACCCGTGAAGAATGTCACCAAGACACCGCTGGTTGCCGGCCAATGGCGCAAGATGGATAACATTTTCAACCTCGTCGTTTGCGAGAACAAAACCGCACCTGAAATTCCAGTACAGGAAAAGCTGAATCTTCTAAGTTGAGCGATAAAAGTCAAAGTCAAGTGCCGCCGGCTCTACCCAAAAGTGCAATCGTCTTGGCCGCCTTGATGGCAATGTTCGTCTGTTTTGCGAGTGGCGCGGAACCGCTCAAAATCGGCATGGTGACTCCGCTCACCGGAGCCGCTGTTGAATCTGGTCGCTACCAAACTCAGGGCGCAAAGCTCGCTGCTGAAGAAGTGAACAAAGCTGGCGGCGTGCTTGGCCGACCAATTGAGCTCGTCATCGAAGATGACCAGACGACCAACCCGGGCATTGTGCTCGCGTTCAGCAAGCTTGCCGGCGACAAGGATGTTCCCGCGTTCATCGGACCGGTCCGCAGCATCCAGGTTCATGCCGTGGCGCCAGACATCCAGAGAATCGGCAAACCAGTGATGATTGGCGGCACCGATCCGCAGCTTACCCACATGGGCAATCCATGGTTATTCCGATTTCGCCCAAACGACTTCTATTCGGCCCGGGCGATCGCCGACTACGGTGTGAAAACCCTCGGCAAGAAGAAGTGGGCAATCGTGCACTCGACCGACGCCTTCGGCACCAACGGCATGAAAAATTTGGTTGCAGTCCTGAATGGCATGGGCGTTGAGCCTGTGTTGGTCCAGGGCTACACTAGTAATTCCCAGGATTTCACGCCGGTCGCGCTTGCTGCTAAACAGTCGGACGCCGATGTCGTGGGCACCTATATGACTTTCGAGACGGATGTCGGCATCTTCGCTAAGCAGCTCGTTCAGCTGGGCGTTAACATCGCCTGGGTAGGCTCACCCTCAACGGCTACTAGCACGGCTCTCAGGCTCGGCGGAGCAGCACTCAACGGCTCCTATATCGTGTCCGACTTCAGTCGGGACTCGAGTCCGGCGGCAAAGGAGTTCGCTTTCAAATACGAAGAGGCCTACAAGTCTGCGCCCGACTTCTTCGGAGCGTGGACCTACGACGCGGTTCACGTGCTTGCACTCGCCATCGACAACGCCAAGAGCCTGGATTCGCAGAAGATCCGCGAGGCAATCCTGAGCGTGAAGGGCTACCCTGGTGCAGAGGGTACCTACGATTTTGATCAGAATGGCGATGGGCTCCACGGCTACAACATCGTCAAGAACGTTAACGGCAAGATCGTGTTCGACAGACACATCGACTTCAACGACTAGAGAATATGGGGTGGTAATGGTGACGC
>JBAQJG010000018.1:0-1548 GCA_049300145.1 Chthoniobacterales bacterium
CGCAACGGCTCACGTAGCTGCCAGGCACGAAGATTCAGGAGCAGGATTTCAGCGGAAATGGCAATCAAGCCGAGCGCGTAAATCGCAAAAATCGTTCTCGCCTGTGATTCGGTGGTGTGAAGCGAGAACGGCTGACCGACCTGACCACTGCTCAGAAGGTACCACATCGCTCCGAAAATTGCCTTCAGCGGATAGATAAAGATCAGGATCGTAACGATCATCGCCCAGCTGATCAAAATCGAGGCGCTGTCTTCGAGGCCGTAACGCCGGCTCCACAACCAATGGCCACGCCAAAAGATGCCCAGCACCGCGATGCTGCAGACAAAGGTCGGTACATTCTTGAATGCCGCCAGGAGCGTCTGGATGTTATCGGGGATCTGTTGGGCGGCGATTACCAGCATCGAGATTGCGAACGCGAAAGCTGCGTCGATGAACGTTTCCAGCCGTGTCATCTGCATCCCGCGCAAGCGAAACCCGCGTAACCGGGGCAACGAATCCAGGTCAGCGGGCACGGCTGACGCAATCTCATCATGGCTTCCATTCATCTGCCGGGAATCCTATGCAAGACAGCACTAGGTTTGTAAGGATTTTCCTCTCCGCGTTTCATGTCGCCCTGTTTCCGCCCTTTTTGCAAAGCCAGCCGAATGCAAGCAAGGTCGCAGCATGAAAGCAGAATCGCTGTCCCACGCTTTTGCCGAACTTTCTACTCCGCTCGTCGCCGATGCCGCTTTGCGCCTGAAGATTCCGCTGCGAATCAGTCCTTCCGGCATTCAGCCGGTGACGCCCAATCAACGTCTCGCGGGCCCGGCGCTGCCGGTCAGACATTTTGGAAGCGTCGATGTGTTCCTGGAAGCAATGCAGGGCGCGCGACCCGGCGAGGTTTTGATAATCGATAACGGCGGTCGCCTGGACCAAGGTTGCATCGGCGACTTAACGGCGCTCGAGGCCGAACACTCCGGTTTGGCTGGAATTGTAGTCTGGGGCGCGCATCGCGATACGCCCGAGCTTCGACAGATTCATCTGCCCATTTTCAGTTATGGAGTGTGTCCGTCCGGCCCGCAAGCGCTCGACGTTCGTGATTCCTCGGCATTGCAGTCCGCGCGCTTCGGTAACTTCCTTGTCGAACCCGATGATGTCGTTTTCGCCGACGACGACGGCTGTTTGTTTGCGACGGCCAAGGATGTCGATGAACTGCTTCGCGTTGCGCACGAAATCTGGCAACGCGAACGGCATCAGGCGGACGCGATCAAAAGCGGGCACTCGCTGCGGGAACAATTGGAGTTTGCGCGATATCTGGAGAAGCGAGCAACCGATCGGAGTTACACCTTTCGGGAACACCTGCGAAAAATAAGCGGCGCAATCGAGGAATAATCAGATCGCTCGTACACGTCGAAGCTGTAGCCGGGGTCGGTGACCCCGGAGGAATCCTGAAACCGCTCGAAAAAGCTTATAATCCTAGCTGTTCCTTCTGAGTTTGGTCGCATTGACCCGCTAGAGTTATATCGGTAAAATCTCCTAGGATGGCATCGATTGGGTTCACTTATTGGC
>JBAQJG010000019.1:0-3913 GCA_049300145.1 Chthoniobacterales bacterium
GGATTACACCTCAGCGCTATTTCCCTTGGGCCAACTAGTGGATCGGTTATCTGGACCCAAATAGGCAATTTTGGGGGTTCTTCTGTTCCCACAATTGTTGGGAAGTCCGTGGTCCTTGCTGGTCCAGGTCAATACTACGCATTTGATCAAGCCACGGGTGCGGAGAACCACTTTCACAGTGGTAACGTAAAGGGCGGCGGCGGTACGACTGTCGCTTACGACGCAACCCGGAGAGAGTTTTATGTGAAGGAGGATTATAACGAGGCATCAACAGCGCTTTCTGCTTATCATTACACTGACAACAACCACATCCAACTGCTGTGGCAGCGTAAAGGCGCTGGCGTCGGCTCCCCAGGCCCTTCAGTCGCGATTGGGCCGAATGGCGATGTATATTCCGCTGGTTACGGTGTCATATGGGAGTTGGATTCAACCACCGGCGTTACGCTTCGATCGATTTCGGGAAAATTTGCGGACGGGATGACCCCCGTCTTGAGTAATGGTGTCCTATGGGCTTACACGGAATTGCAGACACTTGCTTACGATTTGCTGACCCTCCAGCTCCTCCATGCATTTGATGGCTCTCGCGGTAGCTCAAACGAGACCTATGACGCACCTGGCGACCTGGTCGACGGACACTTTCTTCTGACCGGAAATCTTCATGGTTTTCCCGGATTCGACGTTTACGCGGAAGTTCCAGAACCGGATGTCGTGCTTTTGGTTGCCTTGGGGCTATCGACAACTATGATCTTAGTGCCTCGGGGGAAGTCGGCGTGCCTGCCGGGGCTGATGACGAGTGCTCGGTGCTCCGGTCCACCCGCCTGAAACTCAACCAATGAGCCAATAACTCACGCAGCGAACTGAGTTCCCGCGGCTTGGCTGGACAGGAAAAAATCAAAAGCGGCTTCCGTTTCCAGAAGCCGCTTTTTGGGATTGAGTGTTTTTTCTCGGCTCAAGGCGTCGGCACAACGGAGAGCACTCGCGTGTCGTAGGTAATGCTTTGGCCGCTGGGATCGTCGAACTCAAGACTCACCGTCCGTGTTTCGTGCGGATGGATCGTGCTGTTGCCGTGGTCGATGCCGATGTAAGGGCTGCCGAGCGGCGCAAGAACCTCGGTCGTTCCATCGGCATTGAGCTGCGTGGCGTTGGCGCTCAAATTGTCCAGCACGAGCCGCACTGGCGTCGGCGCGGGGCCATTGCCGTTGTTTGTGATGCGCACCATTTGAGAATATTGATGCGTATGCGGGTCGAACACGAAGCTGCCTGGACTCACCGACAGATTCGCTGTGGGAATTGTACCCGGAACGAACAAGTCGCTCAAGTCATTAACGATCGCGACGTTGTTGTAGCCACCGAAGTTGTTAGTCTCGCCTGGGGGAATAGGATTATTGACGTTCGGTAGGGCGAAAATTTCTTCCATCGTTTTTAGATCGGAAGAATGGCTCATCACGACGCTGCTGGCGTAGGCGTTGCCTTTGGCCAATGGCGAAATAACGGCTTCCATTAAAGTGCGGCTCGTGTCGTCGCCGCCTTCGGTTTCATCCCACCAGATGATAATCACGCCGTTGTTTTGGTAAGCCTGCGAAGCCATGATTTGCGGGACAACTTGCGCGAGGAAGTTATCGCCTTGCGCAATGTTGGCCGAGTCACCGGTGTAATGCGTGCCGTGATAAGTGAACCCACCATTCAACGAGCTGTGCGCGTCATTGTATTGGTCGGGTGTGATCCAGTTGTAACGTCCGACCGAATTGTGGTTGAGGTCGTCAAACAATTGCGCGAGCGGATAAACATTTTGAACCATCGTATCCACGAAGAATACCATCGGGTTGTGTTTGGGGGCATAATTGTACTGCGTAGAGCTGTTAAACTGATTGACCGGACCATTGGTTCCCGACGCGCTGTGGAGTGGGCCGGCGGCCAATTGAACGTCTTCCTGATAATTCTTCCACGGAATGTGCGCCTCGTTCAATTGCGCGGTCAAGTGCGGAACGCCGAAGATATTGCCATTGGCGAAACTGGGGTCAGCGTCGGTGTGAACGCCAAAATCCGTTCCCGCTTCCGGCCAAACATAATTCGGCTCGGATGGATGGACGCCGGTGCCCGCATTGTAACACGCCGTGCCGAACGAAACTTGCGCTGCGTTCGGATTGCCCGGAGTAATGAGGCTGTTTATGAACGGCGCGGCTGGGTTACCGAAGATTTGCTGCGGACTGTTCTGCGAAGGCGGTTGCGTGAAGTTGTGATTCTCCATCGCAATCACGAAGACATCGCCGATTGCTTGCGGCGGATTTGCCGGAGATGTTTGCGCCACAAACAAAACTCCAGTCGCCACGCCGGCGAGCAGTGCGATCTTGCGCCGGAGTTTTCCGAGCAAGAAACCGGAAAATCCGGTCGCGTTGTTTGTGTGGTTGTTATTTGACCGATTAATATGCAGTTCTGTTTTCATAGTATTTTATGTTGTTTTTCGATTTCACGTTTATCCCGTTGTGGTGATGCCCACTCAATCACACCCGCGCGATTCGAAGTAAACGTGACAATTGTAATAATCTGGTTACGAACGTGTGGCCGCTATGTGACGGGCTGCGTTACATCTCCAAGAAACGCGTTTGAAAACTGTTTGTTCTCGCGCAGCCGCACGAAGTTTTTTCTTTGGTAAACTCAGAGACGCTGTTGTTTTGTTCGCCGATGACTGCGGCGGACGACCTGCCTGCGCGAACTTGCTGATCCAAACCGCTGGGTTCGCGCGCAATGACTGAGAGCGGCTGATTGCGCATCGATGCGGCACTGGTTCAATAAAATTACACACGCCTCCTGGGCCGCCCTGTCTTTCCCCTGTTCCTCGAAAGCCCAAGGAGCGCGATCACATGGGGTCACGAAAGCGAACGTCACGTAAGGTTAGGGAACACGAGTGCAGCGAAACGGTAATCGGGTCCTTCACGTTTAGCGTTGCTGCCTCCTGCTTCGATTGCCAGAGACCACGAGCACCCGAAAGTCGTCGGCTGATGGGCGCTGCGATGTGGTATCCTTTCTCATGCGGCGAACCATTTTCAAATTGCTCGCCGTCATTACACTCATCTCCATCATCGCATACGCGTGGGTAGGCGCCGGTGAGCGGCTCTCCCTCTTCCTCGATCGCTTCAAGACCGTGCGGATAGCATCGTTGCCGATGCGGCCGCTGTCCGCCTACAATGGAAAAGAGGGAACTTACTACGCCGGCGCATTTTTCATTGGCAAAGAGGAGATGCCCACTAGCAAGATGTCCGACTGGAAGCCGTTTCCTCTGACGGTTCATGGCGTTGGGAACCAGCTCTGTCTGTTTACAGGTGGAAAGTCCTTCACGTTTGGTCCATTATTGGCAATCACCCGCGACGATGTCGGACGTGTGGTCTTCGCATTCGTGCCTGACCCGGAGGATAAAGCTTCGCTTACCCTCGAAAGGAGCCTGATCAGCTGGCCCACACCTTTTGAGGTCAATTTCATGACCGGTGGACCGGTCGCGTCGTGGCGACGGCATCTCCTGTATCGCCTGCTTTGGCGGAAACGTTCCGGAGCGCAACTGGAAATGATCTGGTGCTATCGTCAGGATTTCATTCCAAGCGAGGGATGGAAGGAGGTCTGGCCCAGCGCGATCGCTGGCCTTATGAGCGTGGATATTCGGCAGTAGGATCTCCGCTCGTATAACGCAAACAGCGCGCTCACGCGGCCACACAACTGCGGCCGTTTTCTCTCAATCAATCAATCGACTAGCGCTGAGCTTGTTCGTTACGTTTGTTTTCCAGACACGAAATTCTCGTGGAACTGCATGTAAGGCATCGTGATCCCGATCATTTTTCAGCATTTCCGGGCCAGGTTTCGGATGATCCGAAAATGTCGCCCTTTTTCGCTTGATGAAATACGCTCCACTTCGATACTTTTC
>JBAQJG010000020.1:0-11145 GCA_049300145.1 Chthoniobacterales bacterium
CATCGCGCGCGCGCTGGCCAACGATCCGCGGGTGATCCTGGCCGACGAACCGACCGGCAACCTCGATACGGATAATTCGCAACGCGCTTTTGAACTACTGCAAAAAATCGTGCAGCAAGGCCAGAAGGCGTTGCTACTCGCCACGCATAACCCCGCCATCGCCGAAGCGTGCGATTGGATTCACGAGATGCAGGATGGCCGCATCATCGCCAGCCATCCTCGTCTGCAGCCGTCGCCTTCTAGCTGAATTGGTCCTCAAGCCGGCGGCCGTGTTAATCTTAAGCGGGCAACCAACAGCTAACGGAGTGGCAGCTACTGGCGAAGGACAATTCCAAGCACGGCTTTTCACCACTCACGGTCTGAGTGAGATCCTTTCCCTTTTTTTTCCTCCCCCGATCCGCGCGTGCGCGGGACGAAGACTGGGAAGCTGGCAGCTCCCCCTTACAGCAATGGGGCCAACTGCAGATGCCTCAAATGTTCGAGCAGGCGGTCGATATAATCCGCCCACGAGCGGAATGTTCTGGCCCGCGCTTCCGCACATAATCGCGCGTAAGCGCTCTGATCGGTCAGCAATTTTTTGATGCCGGCTGCCAACGCGTCAACATTTATTTGATCGACAATCAGGCATCCGCCGCCGCGGGCGATTTCTCCGAGCGCGCCGTTGTCGCCGCAAATGCACGGCTTACCATGCCAAAGACTCTCCCAAATTGGAAGGCCAAACCCTTCCTTGAGCGAAGGATAAATGGTGAACAAGCATTCTCGATAGGCCTGATGGAGCGCACGATCGTCCACATGTCTAAGCCAGCGGATAGGTCGCCCGAGTGCCTGAAGCCGGCGGGCTTCAAGAGCCACTCTTCTCCCCCAATTCGTGCTCGAACCAATGAGTTGAAGTTCGAATTCGAGGCCGCTGTCCCATAATTGTTTGGTCGCGTGAAAGAGGCGCATGTGGTTCTTGCGCGCATTAAAGGAGGATACGTAGAGGATAACTGGTTGCGGACTATGCGCGCCGGAACGCTCGCTCTCGTCGAATTCCAACGGCCAACCCACAACAAAAGTTTTCGCTCGGACGGTCACCCCAGATCGCTTCCATACTTCAAGGAGATCGGCGCGTGATTCGTTTGAGATGCAGATCACGAGATCAAACGCGGCGAGCGACTTGATGTAGTTCCGAAACTTTTCCATCCGGCGCCTCGAGAGAAGGGACAATTGCAGCTCTGCAGCATCGTGGAAAATCGCGACAGACCGCGCTCTGGTTCGTCGGGCCAATTCCGGCAACTTTTGCATTCGCCGGTCGGAAAACATGTCCGGCACGAAAAACACGTCATCATCTTGTAACAGGTTTAGCAGGTCGAGACTGACGTGGCCGAGCAGGCGCTGGAATTCGCGCAGCCAATCTTCCCTTGCATGAGGACGGCTCATCGGACGGTGGTAGTGGCGAAACGGCGTTTTCAGATACTCCATTTCGCCTGGGCCGAGGCGATGATAAACACTACCTAACCGGTTCCAGCAGATGGGTGTAACCGGGATTCGCGCCGCCAGTTCCGCGAAGATCCGGCGAGTCATGCGCTGCATACCACTATTTCGAGCCGACCTGCACGAACTGGTGACATCAATGAAGACATTCATTTATTGAAAGGATGCGTCGAACTCCTGCTTAAAGGGCGTGATCATAGTAAGCTGGACTCTCGCGCTGCTTCAGGCGGGCGAGAAATTTTTCGCAGCACACTTCTCACTTCGATAAATGTCGGAATATAATTTGCGATCGCGAAAGCGAAGACGGTTCCTGCGATAACGCCAACGATGCCGTAAATTCTCACCAGCAAGATCGACAACAACAAATTTAGGATCGCAGTGATCGTTCCGTAAACGGTCATACCTTTGAGATGACCGATCGCGTTGAGCAGGCAACTGCCGACCAAGAGCGTCGAGAGCATCAGCCGCCAAACGGCCATCCAGACGATTAGCGAAAATGGCGGCACAGCGACGTCGCCCGCCCAAAGCCGAATGATCGGGGCTCCGAAGACGGTGAGCAGGCTCACAACCGCCAGAGTTGTGACGAAACTGAACTTGAAATTCGAACGCATGGTCCGCCGAATCCAATCGTAGTCGCGTTGCGCAAAAGCTTCCGTGTACGCCGGCCAGAGCGCGGGATAAGCCAGGGTCTGCAACAACGTCGCGACCATGAACAAGCCAAACGTAATCGCGTAGGGAGTAACTTGCACCGGACCCAGATAATGCGCGATCACCATATTGTCCGTTTGCGAGTTGATCACCCAGCCAAGGTTGATTAAAAAAAACTTCCAACCATCGGAGAAAAGATTTCTTACCAAGGCCGGATCGAGTGCGACCAGTTTCGGACGCAGCCAGGGTTTGCGAAAAGCGAACAACCAGATCGTGCTCGTAAGGTTCGTTACCAGTCCCAAGCCGGTGCACCCGAGCACAAGCCACCCAAGTCCTCCCCGAAACCAGATCACAGCGAGCAGGCCAATGAGATTGGCGATGCTTCTCGCCATGCTCCAAAGATTGGCCAGCGCCATTTCCTGATGCGCAGCCAGCACCCGCGCGGTGATGAGTAAGGGGAAGTTCAACGCGAAGATCGACAATGCAATCGCGACTGCTGCTACGGTCTCGGCCCGCGCGGCCGGCGATTGCAAATTTGGAAATAAGAGCGACACGATCCGCGGCGAAAGCACGGCGCCGAAAGTAATGATAAGCAACGCGATTAACGACAGCACAAGGAAGGCCGATGAGACGTAACGTTGGCCGATATCACGTGCGTCTTCAGCTTGGGTTTTGCCCAGCGCGTTCGTGAGACTGGCGCCCAAGCCAAAATCGGTGAAACTGAGAAACGCCAAAACGCTGACGATGGTTACCCACGCGCCGTAGCGCTCACCGCCCAAATATCCAATGGTGAGCGGAACCGAAATGATAGTCACAAGAAGGCTGAGAATGTTCCCGATCAGGCCGGAAGCGGTTCCTTGAAAGATGCCGCGGGACCGGCGCTCGCCACGATCTTGCGGCAAACTACGGCTTAAAGTGAGACTGGCCCAGCGACGTAAACTTGGAGTCAAGGAAGCCGATTATAGCGCATCCGCCTCGCAACTGCACGGGCACGCCGGTGTTCCTGGCCGACTCGAAGGAGCTTGTGACATCGGGACGAAACTACGCTCAGCGCGAAGTGAAAACCTTCCAGCTCGCGCTGAAGAACACGATCGTCTCGTTGTTATTGTGCCGTCGCCCCTTCGGTACATCGTGCAGCGTCATGGTGCCAAACTGGCGAAGGACGTTGCGCATCATGCCCGAAGCTGGAATGACGTACTTCTCCACACCTCGGCGTTCAAGACAACCGCTGATCCACATATCGTCCATGTAAAATGCGCCTTTAGGCGCCGTAGAGTAATCCCAAAGCGAAGAATCGAAGAAACGGGGCTGAATCAGATAACTCCCGCATCCGGTCATCACGGCCGTGCGCTTCGGACTTTGAAGGTCGACACCAAATACAATCTTGCAATGGCGCCAGTTTAAGCTGCGCGGGATCGGTCCGCCGCGAAAGCACAATGCAGCGCCGGGCAGTTTCGCATTGTAGTGCAGATAAAGTTCGATGGAATCGCGTGGGTACACGCGATCATCGTCAACCACCATAATCAAAGTGTCGCTCCGAGCAGCCGCGATCTCGTCTTGAACTACTGCGATGAACTTCGTCGCCGGCCCCCAATCGGTTTCACATTGCCGCAGCCGCAACCGCGGCATCTTTGAAAGGTAGCGCGGAATTTCGTAGGCTCGGTTTTGGCGAATCGAAAATTTCGGAACGGTCAAAACGATTTCGTCTGGTGGCCGCGTCTGATTCAGCAAAGATTCGAGAGTCGGCCGAAGCCGCCCAATTCGGTCGGGCAACGTCGACAGCGACACGATTAGCCGGCGGTCTTGCGGCGAGTTCGCTCCCGACAGGATTTGGCGAATGAATGCCTGCTGCCGCCTGCGTTTTGTGCGAAAATAAAATGAGTGATCCTCAACCAGATCGGTCAAAGCCATTACAATACGCCTAAGCCAAATGAAAATCCGCGTTGCCATTGTTACAAAAGATAATGGAGCAGGTTCTCCATCTCGGAAAGGCGCTCTTGCATCGTGCCGACACATAAAATAGGAATCAAGGCCAACGCAACCGCCGAACGCACCGATCTCAGCAGAGCGGGCCGCCGCGAAATAACTTTTCCATGCATTTGAATTGGTTCTCGCCCCTTCCCTGCCAGAACAGACATCGCGAATTCTACAGCGCGGATTGCAGCGCTATTCGCGCAGCGCTTCTCCTTCACCTCTGGACTGATGCAAAAACGTGGATTGGGAATTAGAAAATCGGGCCAGCGCAATCCTACCGCGCGCATCGAGGATTAATGCTGGCTGCATCGCGGCGCTGAAGCCACTCGGACCTTGAATTAATAGTTAGAAGTGAAGGATGACACGCCAAGTGCGAACAAGCTTGATCGGCAAGTCTTGACTAAAGCCGCGCTGCTTTTTGTCACAGTGTTCACGCTTTATTTTGTTTCGCGCTCTCCGGGGCTTGATGAATTCGATTCCGTGCAATTCGCGATGGGCGTTCGCGAATTCAATGTATGGGAACACCAACCGCATCCGCCCGGTTACCCGTTGTTCATCTTCCTCGGCTGGATTGGCGTAAAGGTTTTCGGCGCCAGCCCCGAGCTTTCCTTGCATTTTGTATCCGCTCTTGGCGGCGCACTTTTTATTGCCACGTGGTTTTTGATTATACGGCTCCAATTTACCGAGCGGCTCGCGTGGTGGGTCGCGACTTGTCTTGTAATTACGCCGGTTGTTTGGATGACGGCAACGAAAGTGTTAACCGACAGTCTCGCGACTGGGTTTCTCAGCATGGAGTTACTTGCGGCACTTTGTTTCATCCAGCGTGGAGGACTTTCCGCTCTGCTGGCAGCTTCTCTCTTCGGCGCCGCGGCCGCCGGCGCGCGACCGCAACTAATTGGTGTTGTCTTCGTGATTCTCCTCCTCGGCCTAAGACAACGCGCCGCCAGGATGAAGATGTCGCCGAATCCAGCGAAGCCGGGCAGCTCCTTCAACCCGAGCATCATGATTGAGAAAGGAGTGCAAACAGAAGGAGCTGGGCCACCCAGCCCGATTGATTCAATCGGCTGCCCTTGGGCGCGAAGCAGGTCGATCTTTGCGGTGGGCGCACTAATTGCGGGGTGCCTGCTCTGGCTTTTGCCGATGTGGTATTTGCAATCCCGGTTACGGCCCGATGTCCCCGCGTGGCTTGTTTATCCAAAGCTTGTCTACAACCAATGGCAATGGATTTCGGACAGATCGCAAGCTTCTCTCTGGGCGGGTGATTGGAGACCGAGGTATCTCGCGCTTCGTTTTGTCAGCCACATCCTGGGGTGGTTCGGCTTGGGCCTTGGCTTCCTTCAGTCCTGGGCCGCGCTTATCGCTGGGATCGTGATCGTGATATTCGGATTGGCGGCATATTTACTTTGGCGTCGAGATCTGGACGATCGCCAGTTCTGGAAATTTCACGCACCTTGGGCGTTAGTGCACATCGGAATCATCTTTGTCTGTTTGCCCGCGACGCAACGATACTATCTTGTAATTTATCCGTTGCTCCTAGTCGCTCTCCTGCGGGGATTCCTGCGAATGCCTGCGCCGTGGAACTGGAGCGCGCTCGCGCTGCCGGCGCTGCTTCTTTCCATCACGATCCCGATAGCAATCGCCAATCATCGCGATGAAGCGCCTCCCACTCGATTGATTCGTTATCTCGAAAAACTTTATCCTCCTTCTGCGCGCAGCCGCGTCATCCTGCTTTTCAGCAGCGCGAGACGTCACGCCGAATGGTATGCGCCCGAATTCAAAACCATTCATGATATTCCGCCGCCGGATGCGCTGCCAGAAATCACGCAGGGTGCGGTAGCAGTCTATACCGACAGCGCGAAGCTAGCTTTGCCGCAGGGTTGGCGGCGCGTGCCATTGGTGGAGTTCAGCCGTTCGTCGGTCATCTATGTGAAGCATCACGTCCTGCGGTTATTTTTGATCGATCGC
Source organism: Chthoniobacterales bacterium (assembly GCA_049300145.1). GTDB lineage: Bacteria > Verrucomicrobiota > Verrucomicrobiia > Chthoniobacterales > UBA10450 > AV133. The sequence goes on from JBAQJG010000020.1 coordinate 6,061, forward strand.
GGAAACAGTTCATGAAGCGCATTTTTCTCACCGGAGCGAGCTCCGGGATCGGCCTCGCCATTGCAAAAGCACTCGTCGCGCGTGGAGACGAAGTTTGGGGTAGCTCACGCGATCCAACGCGTATCCCGCAGTTGCCGCACCTGCACGGAGTGCGACTCGATTTGTCCGATCCTCGTTCGATAGACGATTCCTTCAACGCCGCTCTGGCCGAAGCGGGCCATTTCGATGTTCTCATCAACAACGCGGGCAGCGGCCACTTTGGGCCAGCGGAGAATCTTTCCGCCGAAGCGATCGCAAACCAATTTCAAGTGCTCGTCTTTGGACATTTGCAATTAATGAGGCTGGCGTTGCGCGCGATGCGATCACACGGGCACGGCTTGATCATCAATGTCACCTCGCTTGCCTCGCGCCTCCCCGTGCCATTCATGGCCGCATACAATGCCGGCAAGGCGGCCATGGCCGCTTTCACCATGTCGATCCAACTCGAGTTACCAGATTCCCGAGTGCGCATTATCGATCTTGAGCCGGGCGATATCCGCACCGAGTTCAACGACGCAGTTGCCATGAGTGGAACGGACGATCCACTCTACGGCGATAAAGTCGATGAAACGTGGCGCATCGTTGACCACAACATGAAAACTGCGCCAAAACCGGAATTGGTCGCGCGACGCGTTTGCACGTTGATCGAGCAGACAAATCCGCCGCCGCGAGTGACAGTTGGCGATGCATTCCAGTCGAAGATCGCGCCACTGATTTTCCGATTCCTACCGCAGCGCGTTCGAATCTGGGGCTTGAAAAAGTATTACGGCATATGATCTCCGGGCAAGGATCGACATCGTCCTTTGAGCAAAACCGTGTTTCCGAGGCGCTGATTTTGATGGCTGGATCCGGTTCGCGGTTGCGCGGCGCGGATGACACTTTTTTGAAACCGTTAGTTCCCGTGCTCGGCCGCCCGCTGATTTCTTACACCATTGGCGCACTGATCAGAGCTAGAATCAGGAAAATCCACGCTGTCGTCGGATTTGAAGGCGAACGTCTGGGCGTGGCCGTGAAGGGGTTGATTCCGTCAGGGATTGAGTTTCGTTTGATCGAAAATCCGGAATGGCAGAAACAGAATGGCATTTCTGTTCTCGCGGCGTCGGGATGTGTCACGGCGCCATTTCTCCTTGCCATGAGCGACCACGTTTTTGGCGATACGACTGTCGAGCTGCTGACCGCGTCCGCGGATCTCAATCAGCTCAATCTCGCGGTCGATAAAAAGCTGAATTCGATCTTCGATCTCAGCGACGCGATGAAAGTTCAGACGCGCGGAAATCGCGTGGTCGCGATTGGAAAAAATCTGCGCGATTACGATGCGGTTGACACCGGCCTGTTTGTTTGTCCGAGCGAAATTTTCAGATATCTCGAACGCGCAAAACAAAATGGTGATTGCAGTCTGGACGATGGTGTCCGGCTAATGGCAGCAGACGGCAAGGTGCGGGCTGTTGATATCGGATCGGGGTGGTGGCAGGACGTGGACACGCCCGAGATGCTTCAGCACGCGACGAAAGCGATCCTCAAGGGAGCTCGGTTCAGCGTGCTGCTGGATTAATATTGCGCACGGGCCGGCGATATAAACTCTTCGTGGTCAGGGCGAAACTCGTCAGCAAAAAGACCAGAACGCAGTGGAGAATCCACGGACTCAGGTTCGCAAGCGCAAGCAACGCGAATACGAAAAACACGATATCGCGCTTCGTTATTTCATAGAGAAGCGGGACGAGCTTAGTGGACAGTAAGTGAACGGCAGAATCGGAAATTCGCCGTTCGTTTTGCAATGACGAAACGCTCGTCACTCGTCGCCCTATTGAATCAAGAGCGCCGCGCGAAAGCTGGCCAAATGATGCATGCTGGCGGCGACTCACGCTCCACTGCATAGCAAGGAAAAGGAACGAAAGGATGCTCTCGCCCAAGTAAGTTGAGCGCGTCCACCCAGCGACGGTCGGCCGCCGAAAAAGACCAATGCCGAGGCTCAATACAAAAAGAAGGGTTGCAGTCAGGTCGCAAAACGCGTCGAAGTTGCGGCCTCTCTCGGACTCGACGTATTTCGCACGCGCGATCTCACCATCACAGCCATCCAACATGCTGTGCAGTTGTAAGAGCGCGGTGCCAATGACGAACCCGAAGTAATTTCCATAAGCCAACGCAATGCACGCCGGGATGACGATCAGTGACGTGAGCAAACTGCATTGGTTCGGCGTGACCGAAAACTTCAAGAGAACCCGGCTGACCCATCGAGACACAGGACGATTGATAAATCGGGAAACAAGACCATCCTCCGACTTTGCACTCGCGCGAAGAAGTCGCTTTGCACAACTTGCAATCTCCTCGGCATTCCGAACGTATTCCCATCGTTTCCTGCCGGCGAAATCTGCATCAGCATGGTTTGCGATCATCTCTACTTGATCAAAGCTTTGCTGCCATGGTTCGATTGATGAAACTGCGTGGATGATTTTGGACCGTCGGCGCTGCGCAGCGACAAATTCGGCAAGTCCGCCTCGGTAGAGCAAAAGTCGCGTGCTCAACGCGGCGTCGAACGACTTGTCAGCGAACGATTTGGCGCAGTCGGTAAGATAAACATGCGTTAACCGCTCATTTTCGGGCAACCATCGTCGCTCATGTGTGATGGCAGGCTTCCACCACACGCAAACCGACGCGTGATCTTTTGCTTGCGAGTGGCAGAATTCGTTGATTTCCAGAGCCACGCGATCCAGTTGGCGCAAGCCGGCGATTTTCCAGTTCGCCGATTCGTCGGCGAGAACCAAAATTTTGCTCAGCTCCACGGTTTGTGCGCCGGTTCAGTATCATCCAAGCGCCGGCTGTAAATCCGATACGTTTTGTATTTGGCCGCGCCGAGCGCTTCGATGAAACGGTTGACCATGAAATTGTCTTCGAGAGTCATGCTCAGCTCACCGGTAAAGCCGCGTTTGAATGCTTCGTCCATCACGCGCAGAACCAGCGTTTCGGCGATGCCGGCGCGGCGGTATTTTTCGACTACCCCGAGCGCCACCAGCCGGGCTGTCCGGATCTTCGCTTTGTAGTAGAGCAGTTTGATCAAACCGATCGGGAAACCAAAACGGGTCAATCGACCGTTAATACGCCGGAGCGCGGCATTGATGTCCGGCACCGCGATGACGAAGCCGATCGGCTTGTCGCCAATTTCCGCAAGCAATGTTCCCTCTGGCACGATGAGCGGCTTCATCTCGCGTGCCATGTAATCGAACTCGTCTTGCGTGAAGGGAACAAAGCCCCAGTTTTTTTCCCAGGCTTGATTGTAAACCGTGCGCAACCGCCGGCTTTCGTCCTCGATCTTACGCAAATTTACCGGGCGAATAGTGACACCATACCTGCCCGCGCGGGCCACCGCTATCTTGCGGAGACGCTCCGCCGCTTTTGGAAATTCCGAAAACCACCACGCGTACCAATCCTTCGCTTTAGTGAAGCCGCACGACTCGATAAGCGGCGCATAATAGGCCGGATTATGCGAAGTCAGGATGGTCGGCGGATGTTCGAAGCCGTCGATGAGCAATCCGCAAACGTAATTGGTCGAGTAATCGATCGGCCCCATGATCTCGTTGCGCCCACGGGCGCGAAGCCAATCGGAGGCAGCTTCAAATAACGCGGCCGCAACTTCGCGATTGTCGATGCATTCGAAGAGGCCGAAGCAGCCGACGTTGGTTTGATGGAGCGAGTTGTAATTTGGATCGTCACTCGCCGTGATTCGGCCAACGATCTCACTGTTCTGCCAGGCAAGAAAAAGTGCGGCGTCGCCGTGCCGGTAGAATGAGTGCCGTTTCCGGTCGAGGAATGCTTTGCGTTCGAGAATGAGCGGCGGCACCCATGCAGGATCGTTTTCGTAAATGCGCCACGGGAATTTGATGAATGCATCGCGCTCTTTGCGAGTGTTGACTGGCGAAACTTCAATCTGTGACACGGAATTATGACGAACCTACGCCGACTCATGCCGCGTGATCGCGAGTTCGAGCAGAGATTGCGACATCCTTTCCTGCTGAAGAATGAGATAGATCAAAAGGAAGTTAAAGGCGGTGAGCTCGAGCCAAAAGTACCAAATAGGCTGGCCAACAAACAAGAGAAGAAAGAGCAAAAGCATTCGCGTGTTCGTCATCAGCAATCTCCACCATCGGAGCATCGGCCTGGCAGAATCGCGAAATCGCATCTGCAACAAACTGGAAATCTCGTTCGGGAAATCGCGCTCGATCGTCTCGTGCAACCGTTTCAAGCCGGGCGAAAGCATCTCCTGCTGCCAGGTGAAATTCAGGTACAGGGCGAGCAAAAATTTGTTCCACGGTTCAGCCCGCCAACGAAGCCGTCGATACTCCTCGCGCAGCGCGGAGAACGAATCCAAATCCGCCTGTGATTGTCCTCTCACAAAATAAAGGTAACCGTTGCGGTAGTAGTCGGCGGCAGCGCCCTGCAATGCGTGGCTAAATCCGGCGGCGAGCGTCAGGAGAGCAACCGCGGGCCATGGGCCTTGGACCAAGCAGCGGAGGCCCAAATGGACATAGATGCTTACCCATATGAGATGGTCGGCCAGACTGTCGATGACGCGGCCGGTTCGGCTTTTCCGGTTCGTGAGGCGCGCAAGCTGGCCATCGGCATTGTCGAGGGCGTTTGCACCGACATGCAGGGCCATGCCCGCGATGTTCAAACTCAGATTGTGATAGTAATAGAGGTGTCCGGCGATAACTCCAAGGAGACAGCCGAGAAGGCTCACCCCTGCCGGCGTCATCTTCAGTTTCGCGAAGAAGCTCGCTAATCGAAATCCAATCTTGCGGTAAAAGCGGATATCGATCCAGCCTTCGACCTCGCGCGATTTGTATGTTGCTTCGGTGGTGGAGGACGCGGCGCTCGGCGTGAGATCGATCCCCATTTCTGAAAGCGAATCCCGCGCGCTCAGGATACGCGGGCAGTCTGCCGGACTGCGGGCACAAGCGTGTCGGCAAGAATATTAAGCGCCTCATCGAGATCGGCCCGCGTATGGTTCGCAGTCACGCAGGCACGGAAGCAGATACGATCTTCGGGCACAGC
>JBAQJG010000021.1:0-2247 GCA_049300145.1 Chthoniobacterales bacterium
CATCGTCCGACTCTGCCATGCGAAACGCCGACCACGAATGCAGTCTGGTGCCCCTGGGAAAGGTCTGATTAACGAGTTGTCTCGGCTTCGCCGCATTCCGCGCAACTAGAGAAGAACTAGTTGCAGTTCGTCGCATCACATGCTTGCATTCCGAGCCGCTGACACGGCAGGCTGCTGAAACCCTTATGGGCTCTCTGAAGAAACGACGCAAAGCGAAGATTTCGAAACACAAACGCCGCAAGCGCATGAGGGAGAATCGCCACAAGAAGCGCCTGCGCTACAAAGCGTAAGGGCGCGTTGCGTTTTGATTGTTCGTTAGACCGGCCGACGCCAGGTTGCGAACGGCGCCTCTCACAGCTACAATCGGAAAATGACCGAACAGAAGCACTGGGGTGTCCGCGCTCTCCGGTACCTTCTTTTCGCGCTCGTTTTTTTTCCCTTAGCTAACCTCGGAACCGCGCGGACGCTCTCGCCGAAGATCGAGCCTTCGCCAACCGCCGCGCAAAAAAAAATCGGTCGACAGGATGATTCCTTAAACATCGCGCCGGCCAAGGACCTCGCCCTCGGCGCGGAGGGCCAGCGCAAGGCCGATGCGCTCGCTCATTTTGTCGAAGGAACGTCGTTGGAAGAAAACGGCGAGATAGACAACGCGCTGGAGGCGTATCGCAAAGTGCTCAATGTCGATCCTGGCCAATCCGAACTGGCATCGCGTGTGGCCACTCTGCTGACACGGCAGGACGATTTTCCGCAAGCGATCGATGTCCTAAAAGACGCGATCAAAGCCAACCCCAATGAGCCTGATCCTTATCTCCAGCTCGCGTTTATCTATGCGAAGTATCTCAAGAAAACCGACCAAGCCGTCGACTACGCCAACCGGGCCATCGCGCTCGATCCGCGTAACATCGAAGCTTATCAGCGTCTCTGCGAAATCGAACTGGCGGTCGGGGAAGAGAAAAAAGCGCGCCAATCATTGGAGCGCGCCACAAAAGTTCATAGCGACGACCCAGCCTTCTGGGCACGCCTGGGGAAACTCTACGCCGCGGTCATTTTCAAACCCGATTCCGAACCGAAGCCAGACGACTTGGCGCGCGTCAATGAGATTTTCAAAAAGGCGGCGGAAAACGCGGGCGACGATCCAGCCGTCCTCAAAGCCGTCGCGGACTATTACGCATCGTCGCAACAAATAAAGGAAGCCATCCCGCTCTATCTTCGCGCACTTGAATTGCAACCGGACGACGCCAACGCGCGAGAAAAACTCGCCGCCGGCTTTGTCGCGACGAATCAGCGCGCCAAAGCAATTGAGATGCTCGAGCAAATTATCAAAGAGAATCCGGAAAAATATCAACCCTACGATTTACTCGCCCAAGTTCTGGACGATGAAGCGCGATCGCTCCAGCGCGCAAACCGGACCGAGCAGGCAACGGCTGCGTTCGCGAAAGCGGAGGCAAATTACGAGCAAAGTCTGTTGATCAATCCCACGCATGCCCTTACCTACCTGCGACTGGCCGAGTTGCTTCTCGGGCCGGTGAAAGATGCCGGCCGCGCCGTGAAAATCCTGAGCGAAGCGCGCCGCCGTTTCCCGGACGCGCCGGAAATTGCCTACTATCTCGCCCTGGCCCAACGCGAAGCAAAACAGACCCAGCAAGCGGTAGCGACTTTTGAGGAGGCACTGCACGAAGCCGAGGTCGAAGACAACGAAATCGTCAACGCGCGGTTTTATTTTAATTACGGCGCGACGGCCGAGCAGGCGGGTCTGTATGAAAAAGCCGCGGATTTGTTTCGGAAATCAATCGCTCTCGATCCAGCCAACGCGGCCGATGCCTACAATTATCTCGGCTACATGTGGGCCGATCACAACCTGCACATGGATGAAGCCGGGGATATGATCAAACGTGCGCTCCAGATCGAGCCGAACAATGGCGCCTATCTCGACAGTCTCGGATGGCTCGAGTTTCGCCAGGGAAAATTTGATCAAGCCCTGGCTGATTTGGTTCGCGCCGCCAAAAATATGGCACACGACGACCCGGTCGTGTTCGAACACATCGGCGATGCTTATTTGAAATTGAACCGCGTGCCCCAAGCGTTGGAAGCATGGCAAAAGGCGATCGCGCTCGATCCGCAAAACAAGCAGTTGGCGGAGAAGATTGCAAGCACCCGGACCACAATCAGCAAAGGTGCACCGGCAAAGCCGAACCCGCTCCAATAGTCAGAATGTCGATCCATCATTTGGCCTTCTTCGGCAAACAC
>JBAQJG010000022.1:0-2079 GCA_049300145.1 Chthoniobacterales bacterium
CGTCGGAGCCTTGGCGAAGATGGAAATCAGTGTAGGCGGCCGCCCTCTCCGCCCCAGCGATTTAACGATGTAACGATTCAACGAATTACATTTGCCTTTCTCTGTCTTCTTCATTGGGTGTTGGACGTTGAGCGTTGGACGTTGTCTTCTCTGTTCTGATTGCTGCCGACTGTCCTCCGTCCTCCCGTTGCGTAAGCAAACACGTCCGCTATAGTCTCACACCGATGAGCCTGGCCGAGATCAAAGATGCCGTGAACAAGCTTTCGGCTTCCGAACTCGCCGAGTTAGCTGCCTTTATCCGCCAACGGGACGATGCCGCGTGGGATCGCGAGATTGACGCCGACTTCGCGGAAGATGGCCGTTTGCGTGCGGTCGCAGACGAAGTTCGGGCTGATATCGGCAAGGGTCGTCTCGAGGAATTGCCGTGACCGGCAAAGCGCACCGGCGTTTCTGGAAAAACTTCGAAAAATTACCGCCGGCGATCCAAGATCTGGCGCGGAAGAAGTACGCGCTGTGGAAACGAAATCCTTTTCATCCCTCATTAGCGTTTGAAGAGCGGCGAAACGGAATATGTGTCGTGCGCATAGGAAACAGTTACCGTGCGCTTGGCTTGCGCGAGGGCGATCTCATCGTGTGGTTCTGGATCGGAACGCACGAAGAGTATAACCGGTTTACTTTCGGAACCTCCCTCTTCGCCCTCTGCCTCCCTCCCGCGCCGCTTTCCTCTTTGCGCTTCCCGGTTCGCTCCCGGCTTGTAGTCCGTCGTCCGCGCTTTGCGCTCCGCCCTTCCCCCTTTGCTCTGTGCTCGTTGTCTCGTCGTCCGTTGTCCGTTGAATGCGCTTTCCGCTTCGCTCCCTGCTCGTAGTCTGTGGTCTCGTTGTCCGTCGTCCACGCTTCACGCTTTTGCCCTTCCCGCCTTGCTCTCTGCTCCTCAACCACCTCCTGCTTCACACGCATTTCTGCCGCTGATTCGACCATTCAAGCTGGACCGTGTAACCAAGCATTTGCTTAAAGTTCCAAGCGCAAATGTCACCGATTTCTCCATTTGTATCGTCATACCAACCCGAACCGGGGACAGGATCGGTGATTGCCTCACACAGCTCGTGCGAACTGGTCGCCGTTAACGCATCGAAGATTTGCAGGCCGCCAAGACAACCGCTGCAAGATGGGTAAGGCATTACTGCGTAGTAGACCGTGCCGACGTTGTTATGATAGCCGCAGTAACTCTGGCACGAACGACTCCCTCCCAGGATCGAGACAATGCCGGGGTCAAGATAAATAAAATAAAGTGTGTTCGCTGTGTTCTTCACAATCGCCTGTGATGAAATCCATGTCTTCAATTGCGCCTGTATTACCGAATCGGTCACGCTCCGCGCTGGCGCGTTCACGGTAATCACCTTCGTCCCAATAAAAGAACCGTGCCCGATCGTCTCGCCCGGCACGTTGTATTCCGCGAGTTGATCTATTAAGGGGCTGACAAGGATGTCGCCGAAGAACTTGTTGAGCTTGCTCATGGTATCAGTCGAAGCGGGCGACGATCCCCAAAGCTTCCCCCAAAAAATCGTAAACACTTCAACATTTGGAGTAAGAGTGCCACCGCGGTAGGTCAGGTCAGCCTTCGGCGGAGCCGCGACCATCGGTTGGTGCAACGGCACGACCCGTATGTGCTCACCAACCGCAAATTTCGTCTTTTTCGCGGTGCGCTTTATCCGCGTCTTCATCATCTGCAATTGGGGCATCTTACCATCTAACGAGACCAAGATTACCCACCTCGAAAGCTTTCGCGAGCAAGCATTCCCGCTTTGCCCTCCTCTCGTCGTCCGTTGTCCGTTGAATGCCCTTCCGCGCTGGTCATCGGAAAAAGTTTCGGCTAAGGGTGATGCTGACCGAGAAATGTTGATCACAATTGGGGAGCTTCGCCGTTGGTTTGACGAGGATTCCGCAACGCTTGTCACGCGGTTGCAAGAAGAAACCGGACGCTATGGCAGCGAAGAAGCGGAAGCTTGGCGCAGATCATTGCAAACGCTGACGAGAGTTTTTCGCGAACCATCGTTTCATCCGCTTCACTTATATTTTGAG
>JBAQJG010000023.1:0-11782 GCA_049300145.1 Chthoniobacterales bacterium
GCGGTGGAAGAAGGAGAAAAAGTAGCGGCGATGATGGAAGAGTGATCAGCTCAGAGGCTCGCGATGGCAATTAATGTCTTGAACTCAGATCTAATTTTTCTTAGGAGTAGGAACGCAACGGCACTCAAAGCAACATCCCTTAGGTAGAATGTGAAAGACGCAGCCGATAGAAAAAGTAGCCCCTATGCGCGAAAGTGTGACGGGTCCTAAACATTCAAAAATTCCGATACAAACTCGCCTCGTCGCGGCCGCGACCTGCATTGTATTTCTCGCCGGCTGCGCGACTACGCCGCAAACAACAGGCCGCCTTCAATATGCACCTGCGGCGAAAAGCCTGCGCGAGGCGCGCTCTTCACAAGTTCCAGCTGAAAAACGAGCAGCCGATTATTTGCAGGCGGCTGCTATGACTGCTCCGCTGCTCGGCTCCGGAACTCAGGAAACCCCAGCGCGCAACACTTACAATACAGCGGCCGCAGAGCTCACTCTTCTCCTTAACTCTGCGGACGGGGGCCGTTTATGGAACCATTCGTTGACAGTAACCAACGGCAGCGAGACCTATCATTTGCAGCTGCAACCGGCCGGCCCCGGTATTTGGGCGCCCGATTACTTCACATCGTTACAGCTACCCACCGCCATCAAAGAGACAATGATAAAGAAGGAGAACCTTCAAGACGGTGTTGGTGGTGCGCTCGTTGGGGTTCGAGCTGTTACACCGCGTGGAAACTTCGCGCCGCTTCGAGGCATTACAGCGCCGGTTACGGCCACGCTGGACTTCGAAGGCGGGGACGCGACTCTTGCCCTGCGTCGCCCTGCCAAGCAACCGACGGCGAGTGTTGAAGGAAAAATCCGTCCTCTGGCCGCGGATTTCTCAGCGCCGATCAGTTACTACCGGCCGCCAGCGAATCTTATGTTCGTCGGATTAATGGCAGGGTTCCGATCCAGTCATTATATCGACAAGACTGGTTTGTATTTCCTCCAACCTTACGATCCCGACCGGATTCCGCTTGTCTTCGTGCACGGTCTCTTCTCGACGCCGTTCACCTGGGTGCAAACGATACATGGACTCCAGGCCGACCCTGAAATCCGCAGGCATTATCAATTCTGGGTCTTTGGCTATCCCACCGGCAATCCCATCCTCTACTCTGCCTATCGATTGCGCGAAGAGCTTGCCAAAGTGGACAAGCTTTATCCGAACCATCTGCCGTACGTGGTTATCGGTCACAGTATGGGCGGGATGCTTACTCACGCGCAGGTAGTTACCGTTACTCGGGCGATGTGGGAGAAAGCTCTGGGGCAAACCGCGAAAAACATTTTTAGGCAAAATTCGAGCGATAGCTTGATTGTTCGCGCCACAACTTTTCAGGCGAATCCTCGGATCAAACGCGTCGTCTTTATTTGCACTCCGCATCGCGGGAGCGATATGGCCAGCAGCGGGTTGGGTAGATTTGGCCTTAGCTTGATCACTCTCCCAACAACGCTTGCCGCCAATTTGAGGGACTCGGTGACGAGCGCGGACCTTATGCAGTTAACCGGAAGTTCCAAACGTCTGCCTAACAGTGTCTGGGGACTGAAACCGTCGAATCCAGCATTGCCGGTAATCAACGGCGCAACGATCACGGTCCCTTATCACTCGATCATCGGTGATCGTGGAAAAGGCGACTCGCCCAAAAGCACAGATGGTGTGGTGGCTTACTGGAGCTCTCATCTCGATGGCGCACGATCCGAACTGATCGTGCCCGGTCCACACGGGTCCACCGGGCTGCCGCAAACGATTGCCGAGCTAGACCGGATTCTGCGGCTACATGTCGGACTCAGCAGTACTGCAAAAACAGCCGTCGCTCAGGCGACCCCTTGACCCGGCGCGCAAGAATTGGCGACAGAATTCGCCAGCATGATCTTGCAGGTGACCGCCGGCACGAAGCAATCGGGGAGCAGCGCAAGCCGGGGTTTGTGGCACGCTTAGGAACGGCGTTTAGCGTGGTTGTTCTGGCGAGTGCAGGCGCGGCGCGCGCACAGGACCTTGAGCCGAGGGCTTATGTGGACACTCCAGTCGGGTTGAATTTCCTGGTCGCGGGCTATGCCTATTCCGAAGGCGGTGTATCGACCGATGCGTCGCTACCGATCCAGGGCGCCCAACTCACGCAAAATAATTTCTTCCTCGCGTATGCGCGTTCTCTGAATGTTTTCGGACAGTGCGGGAAGATCGACATCATACTTTCTTTTTCGCAATTGTCGGGATCCGCCTTGGTCGCAGGGCATCCGATGGAACGTGAGGTGACGGGGTCTACCGACCCGCGGTTCCGGTTCTCGGTCAACTTCTACGGGGCTCCCGCACTCTCGATGGAAGATTACCAGAGCTATAGGCAGAATATTATCGCCGGAGCGAGCATACAAGTGACCGTTCCCGCCAGCCAATACGACTCCAGCAAGCTTGTGAACATTGGGACCAATCGCTGGTCCTTCAAGCCGGGCCTTGGAATCTCCAAGGCGATTGGGAAATTCAAGCTGGAACTCTCTACTGACGTGACGTTCTATACCAATAATGGCGATTTTTTCGGTGGCAATACGCTCGAGCAGGATCCCATCTACTCCGTGTAGGCGCATGTCAGCTACGACTTCGGCCGCGGCGTGTGGGGCGCCGTGGACGGGACCCACTATCTCGGCGGACGCACGACGGTAAACGGCATATCGGAAAATAACATGCAGGAGAACTCGCGTGTCGGCGTCACCTCTGCCCTTCCGGTGAACAAACACAACTCGATCAAATTCTATGCCAGCACTGGCCTCTCAACCCGAACCGGGAGCAACTTCACCACCGGCGGGATCGCCTGGCAGTATCGCTGGGGTGGTGGGCTATGACGATGCCAGTTGCTTTTGATCGATTCCTGCTTGTTACGCTCGTCGTACTTGTCGCGCGCGTGTTGCCGGCGGCGGAGCTGTCGTCCGTCGATTCTGCGGCGACGGCCGCAGACCAACTGAAGGCACTAAATGATCAAACCATCATCGTGTCCCACGTGTGGTTAGACACAGAATGGGATCAATTTAACGATGGCGCGGAAAAGGCCACTTGGACGCTGGGAGGAGTATGGGGATGGCGTGTTAGTAAGCAGCAGGACTGGGCTATGCGACTCAAGGTGCCTTTCCTTTATGACCGGAGCGATGAATCATCTGGCCACGCCGACTCGGGTGGTCTGGGTGATATCGAGGTTGCCGCAGGCACTGCGTATCGCCTGAGCAAAACGTGGCGTACGGGCGGCGGCATCGAGTTACATGCAGATACTGCATCTAATCCGGCGCTTGGTGACAGCGTGTGGCGCCTACACTCGTCTTGGTCCGTCGCGCACGATGTCACGAGCTGGCTGACGCTGACACCGACCGCCGAATACAGCCATTCCGTCGCTGAAGAACATATTGTTGCGCCGCAGCGTTATCTCGACTTGTCTTTACCCGCCAGCTTCATCCTTCCGCACAATTGGTCGATCAGTACAAATTACAGAGCAGAGGTTGATTTTGAAAATGGCGACCGCTGCACTCACGCAGTAGACTTGGGTCTTGCCAAACGTCTCTCGAATATTCCGATTGTCCTCAGTGCTACATTGGAGAAACAGCTCGACGGCAGCAATAAGAGGTTTCAGGCAAACTTCACAATGACTTACTACTTTGAAAGATACCACACGCCGAATTAGCCAACTGGCGTCAAGACCTTTTCACGAAGGAGGCAATCAAGAATCATGTGCGAGCTATCGAGTCGAACGAACCAATATCGCCGGGCAGACCGCTTTGTTGCCGGGCACTACCTGCAGGTTGCTTTGGACGCACATCCAGTCGAAGATCGAGCATCGGATTTCCAGATCGTCGGTCTCATGCCGGGCGAAGGCGCGGCCAATAACCTAACCAACGATGACTAGGAGAGAAGATGACGACATCTGCCATTATCGAATTTGCGACTGGATCGGTTCGGATTTTCCGCGTCTCTATCAAACCCCTTCGCCGGCTGGCGGGATTGTGGGCAGCGCTTTTCATCGCCACGCTCGCCCGGGGACAGGATCCACTCCATCCCCTCAAACCCCTTGATCTCTCGAGTCCGCGTGCCACGCTAAAGGCTTTCCTCGATGCCGGGGATGCCGTAGGCGGGTACCTGGTCCAGGATTACCTGCCATTTCCTTCGCGCACGAAATTCAATCACCTTGTTTCGCTGGCAGAAACCAACATAAAATGCCTCGACTTGAGTGAGGTGCCGCCAGCAGCTCGTTTGAAGCTGGGCCGCTCGGCGGCGACCGCCTTGTATGAGACGTTGAGCCGGATCCAGCTTCCGCCGTTTGACCAGATCCCGGACGCTTCCCAATTGAGCGGGCTCTCCGGGGCCAAGGCCGAGCGTTGGGTGATTCCGGATACGGAAATTGTCATCGAGCGAGTGAAAAGCGGACCGCGCAGCGGCGATTTTTTATTCAGCGCCGGGACCGTTGCCGGGTCGGAAGAATTCTACCAGCGCGTGCGCGGATCGCCTTATGCACGCCACGTCCCTCTCGAACATTTCAGGGAAAAAACGGTCAGCGGTGGGGGCTGGATGATTCCGTCTGCGTGGATCAAAGCGCTTCCTCCATGGCTTCGTGCCTCGATCGCCGGACAATCGGCATGGAAATGGATTGCCTTGTTCCTGATGCTCGGTTGCTGCGCGCTCTTGTTGCGAGTGGTCACTCGCCTCTCCCGCCTGGGCGGCAGTGAGCAGCCGTTTCTCCGTGCGTTGGCGCGATTGGCGTTGCCCCTGTTCATTCTCCTGGTCACACCTGCTGTGGCCTACCTCGCTCTTGCACAAATCAACTTGATTGGTCAAGTGGGAAGCGCCATCGAGCTCGCCGCCTCGACGATCATGTTTCTGGCCGGCGCGTGGATCGTCTGGCGTGCAGCACCGGTGCTCGCCGAGGCGGTCATAGCCACACCCACGATCAATACCGAGAGCATTGACGCGTATCTCATTCGGATTTGCAGCAGCCTACTGGGAATCGTGGCCGCAGCCGGACTGCTGGCCGTGGGTGCCCAGCGATTGGGCCTGCCGGTGTATGGGATCATCGCGGGGCTTGGCGTCGGCGGATTGGCCATCGCTCTCGCCGCTCAGCCGACCATTGAGAATCTAATCGGCAGCCTGAGCCTGTTCGCTGACAAGCCCATTCGAGTCGGTGACTTTTGCAAGTATGGCGACGAGATCGGAACGGTGGAAGCTATCGGTATTCGCTCGACGCGGATACGAGGCATTGACCGCACCCTCACGACGATTCCCAACGCGGCGCTCTCGAAGATGCCCATCGTGAACTTCTCGCACCGAGACCGGATGCTGATGAAGACCGTCATCGGCGTTCGATACGAGACGAGCCCGGAGCAACTGCGTTTCCTGCTCGCTAAGGTACGGGAAATTCTGCTCGGCCACCCCCGCGTCGCGCCGGACCCTGCCCGCGTGCGGTTTATCGGGTTCGGATCCAGCTCCCTGAACCTCGAGGTGTTCGCGTATGCGGTAACGCGGGACTGGGCCGAGTTCCTCGCTATTCAGGAAGATGTGCTCCTGCGGGTCATGGATGTCGTGGAGCAGAGCGGCACCGGTTTCGCCTTTCCCTCGCAAACCCTGTATTTCGCCCGGGATGAGGGATTGGACGCGGAACGGACCGAAGCTGCCGAAGCCCAGGTGCGCCAATGGCGTGATGAAGGCCGCCTGCCGTTTCCGAATCCGTCGCTGGAGCGAAAGCGTGAGATCGCCATTGATCCGCCACCGGGTCCGCAGACAGGTCAACCAGTGGACCGAACGCGAGATGCGTTGTAGTGGTCGACCCACTCCGGCAATCGGCTGGCGAAAAAGGCGAACCTTACCTTGGATCAATACATCGCGGATCGAGAAGTCTATTATCGGGTCCTGGAAGGTCCGCGCGGGTCGCTCGATCTCCGGGCTGGTGCGCGCTACACGAACCTATTCAACAGGCTCGAACTGACTGCGGCTGACGGCAAGATCAGCCAGGCCGCCACGGGACTCGTGAACGCCTTGAACGCCGACCTTCGCGAGCTGCTCGATCGCCAGTTACAACACCGGCTCGACAGCAATAATCCCCCTATTCCGTTTCCATCTCTCGGGATCGAAGAGAAGATAAAAATACTCAAATTCATTGTACAGGCCCGGCGACACCCGATGACAGCGCAGAAAAAGATCGCCACTTTCCTGAAGAGACAGCTCAATCGCGGTTTCAATCTCAACCGAATATTGGACTGATCCTTATATCGGGCTCGGCGGCCGCTGTAACCTCGCCAAAGCTTATTATCTGACTGGCAAAGTGGATGTCGGCGGCTTTAGTGCCGGTTCGGAGGTCACCGTCCAGCCTTACGGCGCGCGGCCGCGGCAAAGCTCTCCACTAGGAGTGCAACCGCAGCAATCAACAGAGAACCGGCTATAGCACAGGCAACGACGACAAATCGAATGAGGCGCTGCCAGAAACCAACGAAGATCAGCCGCGGGTTCATATTTTGAGCGAATTCTACAGGGTTGGTCGCGCTGTCACGCTCTGGCTTGGCACTTCCATTAAATATGTCTGGAAAGGCGACTTCGGGAATTGGACCAAAGTCCAATAGACTGGCAGGGCAAAAATTCGGCACGGTATAGTCAAGGTGCGTTTCGGACCCGATCTATGAAAAACAAAGTCGCGCTTCTTTTCGCAATCAGCCTTCTCACGACCAGCCTAGTCGCGGCCAAGAAATCCGCGCCGGCGCAATCATCAGGGAACACGGTCATCAATTGGCCGCTGGAAATCTCCGGTCCCCAAGGCACGGCCATCGTCTACCAACCGCAGCCGGAGTCTTTCAAAGACGATCAGATCAGCGCCCGCGTCGCCGTTTCCACCCAAGCGAGGGGTGAAAAGGCGCCGGTATTCGGCGCAGCCTGGATTACCGCGCGGGTGTCGACCGATCGCGATGCGCGCACCGTCACGGTAATCGACGTGCAAGTTCCGAAAGTAAAGTTCCCAAATGCGACCCCCGAGCAGGAGAAACAATTTGGCGATGTGGTCGCGAATTATCTTACCCAGATGCGCGCGACTTTTCCCTTAGAGGTTCTGACGGCAAGCCTCGCCGTTGCCGAACGGGAAAAGATAAACGCCAGCAATCTTAAGAACGATCCGCCCAAGATCATTTTCACAACTTCACCCACCGTGCTCGTCACCATTGATGGCGAGCCACAAATGCGTCCGGTCGAGAATTCGACGCTTATGCGAGTGGTGAACACGCCGTTCGCGCTGTTCTTCGATCGCGACTCCAAGAATTATTTGCTGCGCGCCGGCAACAACTGGTTGAGCGCGTCCGATCTTTCCGGCGCGTGGAAAATAGAGAAGAACGTTCCGGCCACAGCGAAAGCGGCCATTCCAAAGGAAATAACCGAAACATCTGTGAGTGCTACGGAAGCTAAGGAACCCGCCATCCTCGTCAGCAAAGAGCCGGCGGAGTTGATCGTTACCGAGGGCGAAATGCAACTGACCCCGTTGCCCGGCAACGAATTGCTCTACGCCAGCAATACAGACAGCGATGTTTTTCTGGAAGTAGAAAGTGGTAATTACTTCGTTCTTAGCGCGGGCCGATGGTACAGCGCTCCGTCAACGGAGGGCCCATGGGCATTCCTGCCCCCGGACAAAGTGCCAACAGCATTTGCGCATATTCCCTCCGGTTCGGTCAAGGCCAACGTTTTGGTAAACGTGCCCGGCACGCTGGAGGCCGACGACGCCGTGCTCGACGCGAGTATTCCCCAAACACAGAAGATCGATCGCAACGCGAAGGTGTATCTGAAAGTGGACTACGATGGCGATCCGAAATTCGAAAACATCGAAGGCACGCCGCTTCAGTCCGCGATCAACACTCCGCGGCAGGTGATCCAGAGTGGGAGCAAATACTACTGTTGCGAACAGGCGGTTTGGTACGAATCCGACGACGCGAATGGTCCGTGGAAAGTTTGCGCTTCGGTGCCGAAGGACATTTATTCGATTCCGCCGAGTAATCCCAATTACAACGTCACCTACGTGCGCATTTACGATGCGACTCCAGCTATGGTACGCGTTGGGTACCTACCGGGTTATACAGGTTCTTATGTATACGGCGGCACAGTAGTGTTCGGCACTGGCTACGTTTACCGCCCTTGGTTCGGAGTCTACTACTACCCGCGCCCAGTGACTTGGGGAGTCCGTGTCGTTTACAGTCCCTCGTCCGGGAGCTGGTCTTACGCGCCGGCCTATAGCGCTTGGTACGGGGCGGCGTTTGCGGCGAGTAGTATCTATTGGGGCGGGATATACGCCGGTTGGTGGGGACCGAACGGATATCGTTACGGCGGCAACACCTATAAGTATAAGTACAACTACCATTATAACTACAACGTGAACGTTAACCGGCCGCCCGGTTACCGTCCACCTAACGCAAATCGCCCTCCTGCAACCACTCTTCCCGCAAATCGCCCAGGATTTGGCGGCGGCAATCGCGTACCCGGACGCGATAATATTTACAACCGGCCTGAGAATCGTCCTATCGCCGGGGGCCAACGCCCAACAACGCTTCCTGCAGACAGGAACCGCCCGGGCTTGGGCGCAACGCAGCTTCCGGCGGACAAAACCCGTCTCGGCGGCGCGGCCTCGCAACTTCCCGCCGATCGCGCTCGCCTTGGACAAGGCGCATCGCAACTTCCTGCCAACAAAGATCGCTTAGGCCAGGGGCAGGTCTCCAGTCGCCCGGCGAGGAGTCCGAATGATGTCTTCGCCGACCGAAGCGGCAAGGTTTATCGCAAATCCGGTAACGAATGGCAACAGCGCGACAAGAGCGGATGGTCGAAACCCGCCGGCGGACAATCGGATTTCGCCAAGTCTCGAACGCAACTTGAGCGCGACAACTTCTCACGCCAACGCGGCCAGCAGATGCAACGACAACAAAGTCTCCAACGTGGCGGCTCCGGAGGGCGCCGGCGCTAAGGGATCACAATGGCCGACAGCAGCTATGATCGCTCTCGGGAAAACACCGAAGCCATCGCCGAGGTCCAACGTATTCCCTAACTCAACACTCAGCCTCAGTACCAGCCAACGTCCTAACCATGAAAAAAAGCGTCGTCACATTATTGCTTGTTCCGTTCACCCTTCTTGCGCAGTCGATATCGACTTCAAGCGACACTGAAGAGCCGCCCCTGCTCAGCGCAAAAATCATTCTCAAACCCGAGTTCGTCGCCGGTGATGGGTTCGCCGTGCAAGACGAAGTCCCCACTTCCACCGGACGTAACCGTTATTTAATAGTTTCCGAGTACGGCGAATTCGAAGGGGATGGCAACATCATGCTCGAACGTCGCATCAAAGAGGTCGCAGCGATCCGCAAGCTCAAGGAAGTCTCGCGCACCGATGAATATAAGAACGCGCTTAAGGCTGCTGCGGCCGGTCCACTCGTCGTTGCCAAAGATGTCGTTACGAACCCGGTGGGCACAATTACTGGGGTGCCGAAAGGTCTGTTTAAATTCGTTAACCGTGCAGGACAAAGCTTGAAGGAAAAAACCCAGCGGCGAGAACGTAGCCAGTATGAGGATTCGAGCGCGGCTGGCCTCATTGGCTTTTCCAAAGCTAAGCGAAGAGTTGCGATCCAGCTTGGAGTAGACCCGTATTCCAGCAATGAAACATTGCAGCGCGAACTCAACGGAATCGCCTGGGCCACTTTTGCAGGGAAGATGACGTTCTCACTTGCGACCGCGCCGATTGGCGGCGCGGCTGGGATGGCGCTCACCGGCGCCGGCATAACGAATGCCGTCAATAAAGCCCTGCTCGATCAAGCCCCAGCCGATCTGCGACTGCGCAATCTGAAAGTATTGCTGGCCATGGGTTGCGATCGAGCCGTGGCGGACCGGTTCATCAATGACACGGCGTTTTCTCCGAGTGTGCAAACCGCTATTGTCATGGACCTCGAAACGCTCAATGGAGTGGCCAATCGCGCCGCCTTTGTTGATCTCGCCGGGTCGGGAGCCACCGATGAGGGGGACGCTCTCTTCTTCCTCGGAACTTCGCGCGTGCTGGCGGAACTTCACGCCAAGAAACCGTTAGCCCGCCTTCAGCAGGTCGGCCGCATTCCCGTCGCCGTTCGAAAGGACGGCCGCGCTATCGTGGCGATCCAATGGGATTACGCTGCCTGGACGGATAACGCCGCAAATTTTATCGGGCTTTTTAAGGCGTCAGATTTCGGCAAGAAACCCTCCGGCCTGACGATTGCGATCAGCGGCGACGCGTCGCCGCTCGCGCAACAGAAACTGAAAAACGCCAACATCGAGCTAGTCACCCGCATCGCACCCGGGCCGCTGCGCTAGGATGAAGCGCTTGGGCCTCTGGGTTGGTGGCTTGCTCTTCGCGATCGTTGTCATCATCGCCGCGGCCTGGGCGTTCGGCGCCGTCTGGTTCGACGGGCCGCTTGGAGCCGGCAACAAGATCGCGGCCGCAGTGCTCGCGATCGCGTTTGTGATCGTGCTCGTGTTCGTTAGGCCATTCTGGCGAAAACTAGGCGTCTTTGTGGTGCTCTTCGCCGGCGTGCTCATGTGGTGGCTGACCATCAAGCCCACACAAGATAGCGATTGGCAGACGGATGTGGCCCAGAAAGCGTGGGCCGACATTCAAGGCGACGAAGTGACCCTGCACAACGTTCGCAACTGCGACTACCGGACCGAGGCCGACTACACGCCCCATTGGGAGACGCGCACCGTGCGCATCGGGCAGATCACCGGGATCGACCTCGCCGTCAATTACTGGGGCTCGCCCTGGATCGCGCATCCCATCGTCAGCTTCCAATTCGCCGATGTGCCGCCCATTTGTTTCTCCATCGAGACGCGCAAGAAGCTTGGCCAAACCTACTCGACCATCGGCGGGCTCTACCGGCAGTTCGAACTCATCTACATCGTGGCCGACGAGCGTGACGTGATCCGCGTGCGAACGAACTACCGCAAGGGCGAGGACATCTATCTTTACCGCACGACCATTTCTCCGGTGGACGCACGTGAACGCTTCCTCGAATACATCCGTTCGCTCAACGTCCTGCGGGACGAAGCGCGGTGGTATAACGCCATCACCACCAACTGCACCACGAGCATCCGCACGCAGCACCCACCCGGCGAGCGCATGCCGTGGGACTGGCGCATCCTGCTCAATGGCAAAGGCGACGAATTGATGTATGAGCGCGACCTCATCGTCACCGGCGGGCTCCCGTTTGCCGAGCTGAAAGCGCGTTCGCTCGTCAACGCCCGCGCTCAAGCTGCCAACGACGCGCCCGATTTTTCACAGCTGATCCGCGTGGGACTTCCGAACGCGATGCAGCCTTGATCTTGCCGACGTAGTGCGAACGAGTGTAAGTCTGGCGCGTGTGCGGCGCCGCCCGCTGTGGCCGCGCGGTAGATTCTCCCAATTGTGCTAGCGTTTGTGCTAGATTGGCGCGCTTCTTCAGCGTTACGAGGCGCTGCCTCTTGTCATTCCGGTTACGGGGGTTGGTCTCTTGCTGAACAACGATTCGAGCTCACTTCGTCTTGCGGAAAAATTGCACAAACGAACATCGGCAGAACAACGCTTTCGCCGCGACTTATGCGTTTGCGTTACACACGGAAGGAAAGACAACCGATGGTGCGCCCATTCTGTGATGCAGATGAAATTTCTATACGCGATTTCTATACGGCAACGCGAAAACGCGGCATTTCAAAGCAAACAATAGCTAGTACTCAAAGGCATTTTCCCTATGAAAAGTGCCCGCGGCTAACAAAAGC
>JBAQJG010000024.1:0-8900 GCA_049300145.1 Chthoniobacterales bacterium
GTGTCGACGGGACGATGATTTGAACGTACCCATCTGGCCGATCAGGTTTGAATTGAATATATCCATTCTTGCCGGTCATGAGCTTTTGAAAGAGTGGGGAGTCTGGCGGGATAACTTCGACGGGGCCTTCGAAGTCGTCACCATGATCGAGCATCGCTTGAAATGATTTGAGCCCCTCGAGATTCAATCCGTGAAAAGTGTAGTGCAGCGGTTTCTTTGGATGGAAATGAAGGACCTCGCATCCATCAAAGGAAAGTCTGACTCCGATATCGGGATCGAGTTTTTGCAGTTCTGCTTCCTTTGCCGAAATCGCCGCAGCCGGAGTGCCGGGATATAGCTCCCGCATGTAGTGCTCGGCATCCTTTAAGGCGTTCCGAAACCGGTCTAAATCTTTAAAAGAATCGGCAGGATCGAAAGTGACGGTGAAGGTCTTTTGCTGATCGACTGCGGTTCTGTTTACACATTCCCGCAAATATCTTTGCGTGAATAGCCAATAAGCATTTCTGCTGATTAGATCGACCAGAACAACAAAGACCGGCAACCGCGCTTTATCCCGATAGTATGCGAGATGCCCGCACTCCATCCGCGTCGATGGCGGATATTTCGAACGCTTCGTGCCTTTGACCTGAACCCCAAATTCAAACCCGCTAAGGTGTCCTTGCTCGACAACTTCAACATGGAAATCGACGAAAAAGTCAGGCGTTTGCTCTCTCCAGGGCCATTTAAAAGGTAAAAGGGCTTGGAGAAAATGCTCCGCTTCTTTCTGCGTCTCGAAAGTTTCGCCTATCGTCGGCTTCTTCGGGTTCGAGTTCTCGTTCTCCTGGTCATTGTTTTGCATATTTCTTTGGATGGTGGGTACGAAAAACGGATCGCACACAACACTTTATTAGAGTTCACGAATCATAGCATCTCTTCGGCATGCTTCTCGCGGGATGCACGGCGACGCTGAATCTTTGTCTTGCCTTCCTGCGAGGCGCGTTCTCGATTCAGCGCGAGCAGTCTTTCCAGAATACCGTCATCGCCGAGATCGACCGGAAAGCCATAGGCGGCGGCAACGGCACCGTCGAGCTTCGCGTGAGCGTGAGTGAGCCATGTTGGGCGCTCGTTATAGAGATTCGTCAGCGTCCGTTTGGCAATCTTCTTTGCGCATTCATCATCGCGCGGCTCGATTCGCGGATAGCGCACTGTGCCAATGCCGCGCTCGTCCGGTTCGTGCACGAAGCGCGACCAAGGGCCATTAGCTGAGCCGGGAAATTCGAGCGCGCGGGTGGCCGTCCATTCCGCCGGGTTAAGCCAGTTCTCACGCAGTCCGTTCAATTCTCTCGCCGCGGTCCTGATGGCGTCTGCTTGCTCGGAAGTTGGACGCGGAAACGCAAACGTCTCGACGGCAGTGTCCACGTTGTAATTTTGTCCACTCTCTTTCTCCCGAAGCTGCGTTCCAACTACGGCTCGAGACCAAGTCTCGTGGATGCGCGAATGAAAGACGCCGAAATCAAAGTCATCCTCCCGAGCAATCACAACCAACTTATGATCCGGAATTACCGGATGCTGAACCCATGAAAAAATACGGTGCGTCGAGGTCGTCGGAGTACAGATGAATCTCGCCATGTTCTGAATAGCTGCGCGCATTTCTGGGCGCATTCGTTGCGGTCGCCACCAATTGGCCCTCAGCCACCGATCGTTATTCTTTTCTCGGAGTGGCTTTACCCTCTCCACCACCACGCTGAACGGCCCCTCATAACGGCTGGCATCTGCCAACTCCAGATCGCGTGTATCGATGATCCAATCTCCTCTTCGCTTGTTAGTGAGTCCGTCTGTATTTATCCGTGGCCGGACTAGATCGCTGTTCGGAAGTGAATTAGGATTTCCTCCCGAATGTAGCAGCTCCAAGGCTTCGGCTTCGTCCAAATCGAACGGACCGCCTTTGCACGAGCCAATGAAAGCGATCCCCGTACTTGAAGGAAGCGTAAGCGCCGTTGTGACATCAACAGAAGCAGTGAGATCGGCGTTAATATTCTCCACTACGCGGCCGTCCAAACTGCGATTCACTTGATGACCAGAGTCAAATCCCACCATTGAAATGTGGACCATCGCGCCGTCGAGAATCCACTCTCGATCACTGATCGCAAAATAAATGTCGCCGCTCGCCTTAATTGCATCTAGCACCTTTCGACTGGCGCCCCCGCGGATATTCTGTGTCGCTAGCAATCCCGCCCGGGAACAAGGCTGCGATGAAATTAACTCCCGTGCCTTTTCAAACCAATAACAGCACAAATCTGCATTGCCTCGAACTCTTCCTTTGTAGATACGACGCAACTCATTGACGTAAGCCGGCCCGAGTGCTCGCTTCATCTTCTTGTCGCCGAGAAACGGTGGGTTCCCTATGATTACATCTGCATCCGGCCATTTGCGTTCGCTGTAAAACTTCAGCGCGTCGTCTGAACCGTGCTCAACCGCTTGCGCTTCCTTCAGCGTCTTTGCTTTGCTGCGATAGTGGGGAACAAGCAACGCGTCTTCGTTCAGAAATCCATCAAGTTCCTGCAAAACCGGCTCCTTTTCGTTGGGCCATCCATTGTCGCGCCTCCATTTCAGATATCCGATCTGCACAGCAACCTGCGCCAATTCGAATGCATAGGCGTTCAGCTCGATTGCCCTTAGTTGCTGCACACTGACGCGCGGTTCGAACTTGAAGCCAAGTTGAGTGGCAAATGTGATGAGTTCTTTTTCCAGGTCGAGAAGAAGCTGAAGAGAGACGTAGAGGAAGTTGCCGCTGCCGCATGCAGGATCGAGGACGCTTATTGTGGCAAGCCGACTGTGAAACGCGGAAAGCTTCGCGCGTTCGGCTGGGTTCCCCTTACCTTTGAGATAGCTCGGCGCGAGATCGCTTTTTATTTGGCCCCCGTCGCGACGCAAGGGCGCCATTAGCACTGGTTCGACCAATGTCTTGATGTCTTCCTCACTCGTGTAATGCGCACCAAGCTGTGCCCGTTGATCAGGATCAAGACCGCGCTCGAACAGGTTGCCCATGATGCTGGGCTGAATGAATTGCCAGTCTGCCTCACCAGCGGTCGCAAGTTTCCCAATCTCCTCTTCGGTCAGCTCAAAGACGGAAGCCTCTTCAAACAAATGGCCGTTAAAGTGGCGAATCTTGTGCGGGCCAAATGTGCCGCCCTTGGCCATGCGACGGAAAAGCTCTTCGAGCACCTCAGCAAAATGCTGTGGATCACCGACAGCAGTTTTGAATATGTCGGTGACGACATGCTTAGGCAGTAAACCAGTGTCCTCAGCGAAGAAACAGAAGACGATCCGATTCAAGAATCGGGCGATTCTAAGGTTCTTCCGCTGCGCAACAGAATGTTCGCGCCGCGTCTTCGCATCGACGAGTTCGATGGACTCGCGCTTTTGCAGTGAGCGCGCCACCTCTCCAATTTGTTGCGCCAAATTTTCCGTTACCTCGGCGGTCGTGCGTTGCGGCTTTAAGAACTCAGGATCGGCGAACGCGGCGCCCAGAATCGCGAGAAAAGCCGGGTCGTCGATCTGCGCATTAGTGAATTCGTGCGTCTCCTGAACTGTGCCGTTGAAGTTGGTTCGAATGATATAGCGATCGAAGTCGCAAACGATGAGAAGGGGTGGATTGAGGAGCGATTCACGGTAACGAAGAAGCTGCCGATAAGCTTCGTCGAGATTCTTCTTCTTACCTTTGTATTCCCAAGCGAAGCAGCCTAGCTTCCATACGTCGGCGAAACCGCGTTCCATTTCCGGATCTTCAGCCACGCGCTCCTTGTCGGTGAATGCGAACAGTTCAGCGTCTTTGATGACGCGCTTCTGGAAACAGAACGATTCGCTGCCGGTCGGATCAGCTGCCGCTGGTGTGGGCTGCCATAGTAAATGACAAAGATCGTTGAAGTGCTCCTGATAGGCAGACGTTTCCTTCCCGGAATATCTCGACCATTTTTTCTTGAAATCGGCCCAGGTCATGATTTCGCCGCTATCGTCAACGGGCTTAAGCATAACTTTTCTTGGGCGTAAAGAAAACCTGCACTGCTAACCTAACTGTTTTCGTTGCCAGTCACATGCCGCCGTCGGTTTCGCGCTCGCGCAGACAATCTTCGGATCGATGATTTGAGGGAATTCGCACATGCGTACGATCAGCACGCCGTTATTGAAGATGTTCAGTTCGAAATCTCGGGCGATAGTGGCCCTCCGTAATTAGATGCCATCAACGCGCTCTCCTGACATGCCCTCAGTTATGCCCGAGATCGACGATCGAACGCGCCGAACGATGGAGGAATCCGACAGTCGGCACGCTCAATCCACGTCTTTATCTTTCGAAGCGTATCGCCGCCAACGATATGACGAGCTGAACGCCTGGGTCGACGTGAGGAAAGCAGTCTATCTCGACATGAAGTATTGGATCTGGCTCCGCGATCCTGACCGCTCTCCGTTCCCGGCAGAAACCAAGGCACTCCGGGCTGCACTGATGCATGGCGTCGAAGCGCGCCGTCTGTTCTGTCCCGTAAGCTATTCAGTATTTGTGGAGCTGATGCGCATCAAGCCCATGACCCTGCGACTTCGGCAGGCGGAACTTATGGACGAGCTGTCCGATGGCATCGCCATCAGGAACGGCTTTGACATGGCAGAGATAGAGTTTTGCGAATTCTTCGGGCGGAACTTCCCGGCGCTGCGAGCTATTCCGTACCGAGTCGAAAGTGTCTGGTGCCCCGTTGGGCAAATGGTGGTCGAGAAATATGCGTACCACGACGACCTGCCGGCTGATGTGATGGAACGCTGCCGAAAAGTGATGCTCGACGTCATGTGGGAGAAAAGAATGATCGACTACACTGCGTTGGAAGGCCTGCCCGAACATCCGCGGGATACGGCAGCCCGTGTCAACGCCGAGCGGCAGAGCTACCCACGTGGTCAGCAGTCGTTTTCAGAGCTCTTCGCGGCGGAGTTAAACGGCGCTCTAGAGGCGATGTATCCGCGGCTCGAGGAGCAGCTCGTCTCTGTGGCAGGCATTTTCGGGATATGTCCCACTGCTCAGGAACGTGCCGACGCGGGCGCTTACCGACACGTGTTTATCAATTTATTCCGTGAAGCGGTCACGCGGGGCTTGGATGCTAAGGCGATACCATCATTGCGCGTTCGCTCCGCGCTACATGCTTCGATTCGCATGGACGACCGCAGGCCCTTTCGGGAGAACGATCTCGAAGACATCGCACACTCGTCGGTCGCCGTTTCATATTCCGATCTCTTCCTAACAGAGCGCTCGTTCGGCGAACTTCTGAATCGGTCTGCTGTCCAAGGCGTAATCGCTCCGACGAAGTGCCTGGTCCTCAGTAATGTCGGCGATGCACTAGCTGCTATCGGCGGAATTCTGCCGGAGTAATCTGTGAAGACCTGCGGATGTTGCAGACACACCTACCGAAACCACGAGCAGATTTCACCGTTCGGCTCTAACGGCGGCAGCAGCTTCTTCCGGTAGCCGCGTTCACAGTGCACCACGACCGCGGTGTGCTTGGGATTGTTCCGAAGCACGTGCGGTTTGATCTTGTGCTCTTCCTGCTCGGAATAGTTTCGCGACATTCTTCCGCTGTGGTAGCCCCATGACTTTTTGATCACACGCTTTTTTCCGAGGAAGTCGGCGCTTTCCACTGCGCCTTCTTCATCGGCGGCTTTGAAGATCAGTCGATTGCGCAAATTGAGACTGAAAACGCGCGCTTTCTCGCGGCCAAGCGGCGGGATGAATGAAGTCGATGATTGAGCGGCAGCGACAACTGTCGCCCGCGCTTCGCGAATCACGTCGATGCAGTTGTAGTCGCTCATGCCGTCTTCGCTTGCGGTAACGAACCGCTGCGCTTCGTCGGCCCAGAGAATTAGCAAGTTATCGCGCAGCCGGTCATCTGTCGGTTTGTCGAAACGCCGTAGAGCGTGCGTGTAAAACAGCATTTTGAGAAACGTGTTTATGTAGCGCCGCTCCACCTGAAATTTTTGCGGCATCGCGACACAAATAATTTTGCCGCGATCTAAATCCGCGAATTCGAAACTGTTTCCAGCTGCGCAGAAGATTTGAGCAATTTCCGGAGTGATGAACGGCTGAAGATAATTGGCGATCGTTTCTTTCACGCCGCCGATTTGCTCTGGAGGCTGAGAAAGAAAGCGATTCGTGAAATGCTCGGCGAGTTCGCGTCGGCGCATTGTTTGATGACCGGACGCGAGGTCAGTCATCGCTTCGTCCAAGTCGGTTTGATTGAGAAGTAGATGATACGCATTTTCCAACGTCGCGTCGGCGCCGATCTCGCGCAGAGTCTCCAGCGCAGCTGCGATATGAGTTTGTGCCTGGTTCTTGAAAAATGCTTTATCGCCGGCCTGGCCCAATGAAGCGGCCGTGTCCACGACCGCTTTGGCGAATGTGTTGAAAGGAATGCTGCGATCGGAAGTAAGATTGTAAGTTTGGCGCGGCTGCCATGTGCTTGCTGCCTCATCCGGCCGGACCTGGAGCAGGATGAGATCATCCTCGCGGCCGAAGTGCTTGGCCATTTGTGAGAGTGTTTCCCAATAAATTCCTTTGTCGTCGATGTAGAGGCCGCCCCACGTCGGTTCGTTTTGGAAGACCTGGTAAAGCAGACGTGTGATGCCTGAGCGGGTTTTGCCAGAGCCGGTATCGCCAGTGATCAACCAACCGCGACAGAAATCATTTCGCGTCCAGGCAAAACCGGCGAGCCGGACAACGATGTGCTTTTTTTGTTTCCGCAGAAGTTGAATGACGAGGCTCACGGCTGCTCCGAGGCAGGAAAGAGCAGCGACAGTTGCGATGAAATTCGGACTCACAGGAGACGATCAATTAACAGCCCAGCGACCGCACCAAGGCCGACGAACATGCAATGGGTGATGAAGCGTGCTCGGTTGATGCGACTGAGGTTGTGCCCAAACCGGCGCAACTCAGCTACAAGATCGGCTGCTTGGTGGATGAATGCTTTCGAACGGCGGTCGAGCAGTTCGATAGTGCCGCGAAAGTCTTCAAAGCTCGGCGGAGACGCGGCCGGATCGTTATCGGTCTCGCGGGAATGCTTGAGATAGATGCGAACCAATTCAAGCACCGCAATCATCGGATCGCCGTCCGCGATGTGATGTTTGCGCTGCCACTCGCCGATGGCGCGTGCCAATGGATCATCAGCGTTCACGCCGCGAATCTCTCGGCCGCACGCACATCGGTTAAGAGCAGATCAACGGCGCGATAGAGTTGTCGGTAAAACCGCGTTTGCCAGCTCTTCAATCGCTGGCGGTCGAGCAGATTGAAGGCAGGATGAGTCAGCGCGACCGTGCCTGGAGTGTTGTGCTCGTTCAATGCGGTGACAAGCCAGTCGTACATGCGCGGCATCGTGATCTCGCGGGCGTGCAATTCGTCAACCACGCGCCGTCGCGTCTTGCTGCCGTCATAAATCTTGAACGCGTCGCTATGGGCCTCGTTTTTCACGACAACCCAGGCGCACCGATCCTGTAGCGCGTCGGACAGAATGCGGAGTTGTTCGACGCTGTCGGCTTCGTGGTTGACGGGACAGATGACCGTTAGGCGCGCGTCGAGTGAGCGCAGAACTTCGGCGAAATTGACCTCATCGAAGAAGTCGATGAACAGATCAGTCGAGGCCGCGCGGCAGTCGATCACGAGTAGATCGGAAGTCTCCGCAGTCGTGAACACGCGGTCGAGCTCGCGGCGGTGCTCAAGATTGATGAACTCCGATTGTGGGTGGAAGCGCTTGAGCGTCGAGTTCTCGTGGTCGCTGTCGATCGCGCAATGAACGATGCCGCAATCTTTCAAGTACTGAACGAAGTTCGTGGCGAAGAAGCTTTTTCCGACGCCGCCTTTGCCATTGATGATGAGGTTGATTTGTTTGTTCATAAGAAGCTGCGTTGAATCAGAGGTTGTGAGGGTCTGCGATGCGCGGACCGCGTGTGCGCGGAGGTGCTGCTCGTGGTGCTTCCATTGGCATCGGCGCCCCGGGTGGAGACGCTGTTGAGGGCGCGCTGATTACCGGAACGGCTACAAATCGCCGACGATCCGCGTTCTGAACGACACCGCGTTTCCGATCGAACCGCTGACGTTGCCGTGGCGGCGTTGCAGTATCGGTGATCTCAGCGACAAATCGCGCAATCGTGGCGTTGCTTACCGCCACATCTATTGTTGCGAGCAATTCGCGAATGAGGTTCAAAGATGCGCCCTTTTGCCGCAACTCGATGATGCCGTCCTTGAACGGCATCAGTTTTGCCTGACGACGCGGTATCGGCGGTTCGAAGGTCCGAACAGCGTCGTTGAAGCGTTGCGTCCGTGTATGGCTATTAGCTGCGTCGCTCATTGAATCAGTAGCGGTTTAGCGATGAACCGGAAATTCCTTAGCTTGGCTAAGGGGTAGGGCGTCCCTTCTAAAAACTTACGGTGCATTGCTGCACCGTTTTCTCAGATAGCCAGCAGATCGCGGCTCTCAGATCGGAGCAACAGTCTGATGACTGCGTGCTATTTCGATGTCGTGCTTTCGCCGAAAACGCAGACCAACCTGAAGAATGCGAAGGGATATTTCGAAGAGCATTTAAGCGTCGGTGATTATTACGCTGAGAACGAGCGCGTGCACGGCGAGTGGATGGGCAAAGGTGCTGAACTGCTCGGTTTATCCGGCACAGTCACGAGGGATCAATTCCTGGCGCTTTGTGAGAATCAGCATCCGGCGTCGCATGACCTTTTGACACAAAGGCGAAACACGACTCGAAAGGACATTGCCGGTGAAGTGGCGAATCGCCGCGTATTTTACGATTTCACATTTTCCCCGCCGAAATCGGTTTCAATCGCCGCATTGGTAGGACGCGATCAACGCATCGTCACCGCACACAACGACGCAGTGAAAGTT
>JBAQJG010000025.1:0-6280 GCA_049300145.1 Chthoniobacterales bacterium
ATTCCGGTGCCATCGCGCGCAGCTTTGGCAGGTTATTCCACGGGATCGACGGCAGATCGTGATGCTCGTTGTGGTAACCCATATTGAGCGCGAGCAAATTGATCGGCCCGTAATAACTGTAGGTCTCTTGATCGGGATCGTTGGTGTAATGCTCCTGGATCCAGCGCGCGCCCACTGGATGAAGCCCAATCGAAAAGAAAAACGAGAACACGAGATAGAGAAAACCGGCCCATCCGAGAAAATAGATAATCAGAAGATCATAGGTCAGGGCGCACATGAGATTCACCACGAACCATCGGTCCCTCATCGTGATCGCTTTCAAACGCGGCGGACGGGTGAGCTGGAAAAATGGAAACAACATTAGCCAGATCGCCTTACGATACCAGATGTTGCCGACCAGGCGCGCTTCCCAAAGGTTGGCCAGATCGGCATCATGCTCGTAATCACCCTGGTGTGAATGATGTTTTAGATGATAAACGCGAAAACCCATCGCACCTGCCGTTAAGTTTGGAAGATCGGCCAGGATCGCAATCAGCTTGTTTAAGCTCTTATTACGCAAGATGAGGTTATGGGTCGCGTCATGAATGATGACGTAGTTGGCGTGATTGGCGAAGGCTCCCACGCAATAGGCGACCAATAAGCTAAGCCACCAATAGCTAAAACCAAGTTTCCCCATCCAAAACGCTATCGCTGTTTGCAGAACCACGATGGCGAGCGCGATCAGAGCCGTGTACGGATTTCTCACCATCAACCGCCGAACTTCCGGATGCGTCTTGATGATCGCGCGCGCGCGACCGCCGTGCGGGTGATCAAGTTCGGATTGGTAAAAGGCAGACTGCATGGGGCGGGCATCTTTTCTAGCACAGAAGTGGCGAAAACGCCATCTCGCGGAGATGCTAACGTGATTTCTTTACCGTAGAAGTTCGCCATAACTTTCGCCGAAAAAATGAACGAAACTTTTTCAATCGAAAATCCAACAGCGGCGGTAGATTCTCTGCTCACTTGTCGCCTTTCTATCTAAACGAAGGTGACGGAACGGAATGTTGATGGAGACATTTGAAGCAGATTACGTCGCGCGACGGTGGATTTGGCAATCTAATAGCGGAAGATGTGTCGGTCATCGGCGGCGATACAGATCGTGGATAAGCAAGGTCATAATTTGCGACGGTTCCAGTGGGCCACGCTCGGGATCGTTCTGCTGACCATCGCGATCCGGCTACCATCACTTCTCCATCCACTCCCAATCGACGACGAAGAGACGTATTCATTGGTGGCAAACGAGATAGTCGATGGAGGTCGGGTCTACGCCGACGCGGTCGAGCGCAAGCCGCCACTCCTCTTCTGGACGTATGCCGCGGTCTACAAGGCGGCCGGCAAGTACAACTGGAAAGCGCTCCATGTGGTGGCGCTCATTTGGACGCTCGGCACGATGGCCGGCTTGTATTTCGCCGGCAAGCGTCTGTTCGACCCGTTCACGGGACTGGTAGCGGCGCTACTCTACAGCGTATTCCAAGCTTGGGCGACTTTCATCAATCTCGCGCTTAACGGCGAGATGCTAATGAATCTTCCGCTGGTCTGGGCCTGGGCGATAGCATTCGGCCAAAGCCGGTCGCGAGTACGGCCCGAACTGCTGGCGGCTGGCGCACTTCTTGGCGCGGGATTTCTGCTTAAACAACCTGCTGCCATCGCAGCCGTTCCGATTGGAATTTATTTGCTCCTCTCGAGTTACAGAGAGAGTCGCGGCTTGAATCTCACCGATTCGATTGTCCATGCCATACTGTTAACGGTCGGGTTTTTTGGAGCCTTGGGCTTAGCAGCGTTTATATTGTGCAAACAAGGCACTCTGGCGGAGGCGGTTTATTGGATATTTACGAACCATTCCGTTCCGCACATCTTCTGGTTAAAGGGATTCTTACTCACACTCGCGTTCGCCGGGGCCTGCCTGCCGCTCGTGTTCGGGGCGGCGACGTCATATCGGGATGGCGACGGTATCTGGGCGGGCAAAAGGGCAGAACGCACGACGCTTCTTGGATTGGTGGCTGTGTCGGCTGTCGGTGCATCGGCCGGCGCACGTTTTTATCCTCATTACTACATTCAACTGATCCCTCCCCTCGCGCTGCTGGCGGCAGCGCACTATGCACGGCTCTGGGCTGGACAGACGCGACCGGTTCACTGGTGGCAGTGGCCGGCATTGACGTATGTTTGGCTGAGCCTCACTGTTGTTGCGTTCTCAATCGCCCACTGGCACGGTCTGATTGGTAACCGTGAACTGTCCGAGACCGGACGATATCTGTTGGAGCATTCAGACCCTAGCGATAGGATTTTTGTCTGGGGCCAGACTCCCAAGATATATCTCGACGCTCATCGGCGGCCCGCTTCGCGCTTCGTGGTGACGTTTCCTCTCACCGGCTACATCTTTGGCGGGCTCACTGGCGTCGATACTCACGACCGGATTGTGCCCGGCGCGTGGACGAAACTCGAACAAGACTTTAATAGACACCCGCCCGCATACATCGTAGACGTCCAGGTCCCGCAGAAAAACGCGCAGTATCCGATCAGGAATTTTCCTTTTTTGGCCAGGCTCCTGGCGGAGAAATATCGACCGGTGGCGCGAACCGACGAAGGCGTGATTTACGGCATGCGCTAGGCAGGCGAGCTATCGCAAACCCAAGAAGGGAACGCTCGCGAACGCCGACGACGACGAGTAGCGTTGGACTAGATGGATCTTCCCGCAGGCATTTCAACTTTGCAGCACACCGATCGTTGGATTGGTGTTCCGTTGTGCGCCATCCTGACTTTGATCAAAAAAGTCTCGGCGTGGAGACGTCGACCGTCGCGTCACCAATGTCGCCGCATTCTTTTCGCTAAATTCGCGGAACAGGGATCGACCGTTCTTGCTTATCCCGCCATCCGTCGCGCAACCGAAATGGTCGGACGCGAGAACGTTTACTTCATGGTTTTCGAAGAAAATCGATTCATCCTCGACGCGATGGAAGTCATTCCGGAGCAAAACGTGATCACCATTTCGACTAAAAGTCCGTTCGCGCTCGCCATCGGTGCCTTGCGCGCAGTCCTGCGCGCGCGCAAGGTCGACATCGACGCCGTAATCGATATGGAATTTTTGACCCGCTTTTCCGCGATGCTCACGTTCTTGACCGGGGCGAAATCACGCGTGGGCTTTCATACATTTTTTGGAGATGGCCCTTACCGCGGCGACCTGATGACGCATCGGCTTCTCTACAATCCGCATCTCCACACCAGCCAGATGTTCGAAGCCATGGTTGAAGCGCTTACACGAGACCCGGCGATGCTGCCTACCTTCGACTTCAAGCCGCCCGCGACTCAATCCTTCGCCAAGTTCAATCCGGGGCCAGGCGAGGCTGCGGAGTTGGATGCATTGCTACAACGCGAAAACCCGGCAGTCGGTTCGGCGCCCCTCATTCTGCTTAATCCAAATGCGAGTGATTTACTGCCGTTGAGGCGCTGGCCTCCGGTGCGTTACGTCGAACTTGCCCGGCGACTGCTCGAACGTTACCCGGACCTGTTCATCGCATTCACCGGCGCACCGGCCGAGGCGACCGCGAATAACCGACTCGCGGCTGAAGTTAATTCAAACCGCGTCATCCCACTCGCTGGGAAAACAACTTTGCGTCAGGTCCTTGTCCTTTATACGCGGAGCGAGATCTTGGTGACGAACGACAGCGGCCCGGCTCATTTCGCTTCCATGACGCCGATTCATGTCGTCACTTTGTTTGGACCCGAAACACCGGAATTGTTTGGCGCGCGTTCGCCAAATACGGAGTTTTTGTACGCCGGTATAACCTGCAGCCCGTGCGTAAACGTCTACAATAATCGGCAGTCGGTTTGTCGCAATAATCTTTGCATGCAGGCGATCACGGTTGATGATGTTTTTGAAAAAGTTACGCGCATCTACGATTCGCAGGGGAGTCCGCGTGAACCGTCGTAGCCCTGATTAGCGAAGAAGTTGAGGACCCTCTCCGAAATTCGACGGACTTTGCAAGATCAAGTTACGGCCACCGTCCGTTGGGTCGATTGCATGGAAACATTGCTGAAAAATGCGGTTGCGATTTTTTCATCGAGCTCGGTCCTGGAAATGTTGTCGCTGGTTTACTGCGGCATCAGCAAAGCTGTGGAGGTGATTAGCGTGGGCGAAGCGGAATCGGTGCGCACTGCGAACTAATCGCCAACTTCATGGAGCGGCCGTCGGTAAGATCGACAATTACATTTGCGCTCCGCTCATGGATCGGGCGGTGTGCAAATTATCTAGGGATGTCCCGCGCTGAATTCATCGCGGCAGCGGGCCTATTCGCCCTCATGATCGTGTTCAGGCTCGTGAACATGGTTCGCTACCGGTTCGATAGCGACGAATCGCAACACATGCACGTGATCTGGGCCTGGGCCCGGGGATTCGTGCAATACCGGGATGTTTTTGACAACCACATGCCGCTTTTCCAAATCATGTTCGCGCCCATTTTCGGACTCATCGGAGACCGGCCAACCATTCTTTACTGGATGCGATTCATTCTTTTGCCCATGTACGTTGTGGCAGCTTGGTGCACTTATCAGGTGGGCGCCCGACTCTTCTCGCGGCGCGTCGCCGTGTGGGCGGTTCTGCTCGCCGGCTTTTACCACGGTTATCATTTTACGTCTTTCGAATTTCGAACAGACAATTTGTGGGCGCTATTTTGGTTGATGTGCGTCGTCGTTCTTATCAGCGGTTCCATGAATGGACGACGAATGCTGGTCGCGGGATTGCTTCTTGGATTTTGCTTCGCGGTCTCGATGAAATCGATGCTCTTGTTATCGGCGATCCTAGCGGCCGGATTTATTGCCATTTTGTTGGTGGGTCGCGAACAAGTGGGCCAAGCATGGCGTCAATTGATTCGGTACGGAGCGATATTTATTGGCGCCGCTGCCCTCGTCCCAGTTATCATCATGATGTTCTTCGCGTTCAAAGGCATTTGGCGTGATTTCCGTTACTGCGTCTTCACGCACAATTTTTTGCCCCATCTCGATGCCGAAAAACATCCCGCATGGATGATAATTATCTTTCCGATCGTTTTTCCCTTCATTGTTTATGTTGCCAGTTTGATCGCGGGCGCGACAGCCGATCGCGCGCTGGCTTTCCGCCGCTCTTTTGTCTTCCTCCTCTGCAGTTTCTATCTTTCTGCGCTCTACAGCTTTTGGACATTGATTACGCCGCAGGATTTTCTCCCTTACCATCCACTCGCATTCGTGTTTTTCAGCGCCGCGGTCGTGGCAATTTCTGAAAGCGAACCGTTCCTGTCGCGGCTCTTGCCTCGCCTTCGTCAAATGCCCTGGCCCGCTGCCGTAGTAATCGTTGTATTTCTTGTCAGCCTCCTGACGCGACCTTTTTGGGTTAACCGGGCGAAAGCTGAAACCGAACTCCTGCGGGACGTTCTAAAGTTAATCAGGCCAGGAGAGTACGTTTTCGACTTCAAAGGCGAAACAATTTTCCGGCAGCGCTGTTTCCGCCCGATACTCGAGCCTATCACGGCAGAAAGGATTCAGCGCAAGTTGCTGCCGGACGATGCGCCGCAACGTTGCGTGGAAACCAGGACAT
This sequence comes from Chthoniobacterales bacterium, assembly GCA_049300145.1. Lineage (GTDB taxonomy): Bacteria > Verrucomicrobiota > Verrucomicrobiia > Chthoniobacterales > UBA10450 > AV133. Next base: position 5,606 of record JBAQJG010000025.1, read on the forward strand.
GCCTGGCCGCTCCCGCCACTGAAGGGCGGATATTCATATCGTCCTACGCGCGTCAGTTCATTGCGCGAAATTACCTGCCTGTGAAGGGCTGGGTGCGCGTGGCGGGCGGCTACTTAAAAGAGTCTTCCACTCGATCTGGCGCGCTGGAATTTGATAGTGTGATTCCCGCATCATATGAAATCGTCTCACCGGAGGGAATTGTTTCGGGGATTCTAGATGGCCAGGCGTGCAGCGGCGCGCGTTTTCTCAATCCCGGAAAACATTTTTTCAATCCAACTATGCATGTGGCCGGTGCTCTGGCTTTCGTCTGGGCGCGCGCCATCGATCTGCATTATTCGCCCTTCACCTTTGTCCGGCCCAAACTGCGAGCGAAAGAATGGCTCATAGACATAGAGACTTCCCGGTAATGGCATTCGCAGCTGGTTGTGCATTGCCATACGTGTTGGACGATCTCCATGGATATCCCCTAGTTTGATTCGTCGTCGCGCCCGATGTTATTCGCGCCCCACTTCCCCATTTCTGAAAGCGAATCCGGCGCGCTTAGAACGCGCGGGCAGTCTGCCGGACTGCGGGCACAAGCGTGTCGGCAAGAATATTAAGCGCCTCATCGAGATCGGCCCGCGTATGGTTCGCAGTCACGCAGGCACGGAAGCAGATACGATCTTCGGGCACAGC